>CANRMJ010000017.1 GCA_947631705.1 uncultured Clostridia bacterium | reverse complement strand
TTTGGAAAGTCCCGAAACCCGCATAAACACTGGCTTTTTCTTACTTGTCGTTCGGTAAGGACTTCATTGTCGGGAAAAGGAGAACATCTCTTATGCTATAAGAATCGGTGAGCAGCATAACAAGCCTGTCTATTCCAATTCCAAGACCGCCCGTTGGAGGCATACCGTATTCAAGCGCCGTGATAAAATCGTTATCTATCAGATTTGCCTCATCATCACCCACCTCGCGCAGTTTCATCTGCATCTCAAAGCGTTCCGCCTGATCTATGGGGTCATTAAGCTCCGAATAAGCGTTTCCGTATTCCGTGCCGAGAATAAAGATTTCAAATCTTTCCGTAAGCGCGGGGCAATCGGTTTTTTTCTTTGTAAGAGGGCTCACCTCTACAGGATAATCCATAATGAACGTTGGCTGAATCAAATTCTTTTCAACGTATTCCTCAAAGAAAAGATTAAGAATATCGCCCCATGTTGCCTTGTGTTCATCGTATTCTATACCCTTTTCTTTGCAAACTTCAACAGCCTTTTCATTATCAGACATAAATTCAGAAAAATCAACGCCGCTGTATTTCTTTACCGCCTCAATCATCGTCATTCGCGCAAAAGGAGTCTCTAGATCTATCTCTGTGCCGTCAAACGTAATGTGAAGATTTCCGCCGCAAACCTCATTTGCCGCGTTTCTGATAAGCGCCTCGGAAATATCCATCATTCCGTGATAATCCGTGTATGCCTGATAAAGCTCCATACATGTGTATTCGGGGTTGTGCTTAACATCCATGCCCTCGTTTCGGAAATTTCGCCCGATTTCATATACCCTTTCCATTCCGCCGACTATGAGGCGTTTTAAATAGAGCTCGGTCGCAATTCTGAGATACATATCCATATTGAGCGTATTGTGGTGCGTTATAAAGGGTCTTGCGGCAGCGCCTCCCGCTATATTATTCAGCATAGGCGTTTCAACCTCTACAAAACCGAGATTGTCAAGATAATTTCTGATTGAAGAAATTATCTTTGAACGCTTTTCAAAAGTTTCTTTAACCGCGGGGTTCATAATCAAGTCAAGATAACGCTTTCTGTATCGCGTATCCGTATCCTGAAGTCCGTGGAACTTTTCCGGCAGCGGCAGCAGCGATTTTGAAAGAAGTCTTATTTTATTTGCGTGAATCGAAATTTCTCCCGTTCTTGTTTTAAACACAAAACCTGCCGCCTCAACGATATCGCCTATATCCCACTTTTTGAATTCCCTGTATTCTTCCTCGCCGATATCGTTCATACGAACGTAAACCTGAATTCTGCCGTTTCTGTCTTGAACGTCAATAAAATTTGCCTTACCCATATCGCGCCAAGTCATTATTCTGCCGCATACGGAAACATCTTTACCTTCAAGCTCGCTGTAATTTTCTTTTATTTCATCGCTTTTGTGAGTTTGGTTTGCAACCGTTATTTCAAACGGATCGCGCCCCGCTTTTCTAAGTGCTGATAGCTTATCGATTCTGATTTGCTTTTGCTCGTTTTCCGAAAGAACAACCTCGGCAATCGCCATGGGGGCGGCGTTCGCGTTTGCCCCGATAAAGCTAATATTTTCTAACGCCTCTTCCTCTGTTTCGGCGCTGCCTGTGCAGGCAACAGCACCCGTCTGCAAAAACAGCGTGTATTTGATTTTTTCGCCGTCCTGTTCAACAAGAAACTTGGGATTTGTTTTTTCTTCGTCACCGCAAAGAACGTTTTGCGTTTTCATTCTGCTGTTTTTCTTTACCGCCTTAACGCCGCGGCGACAGTCATCCTCTTTATCAAAAACGGGCGAAACAGCAAAAACCTTATCATCTGTTTTGAATTCAAACGTGAAAGTTCCATCGGCATTCTTGCTTATTTCAAACTTCCCTGCCATACAATTACCTCTTTAAAAATACTAATAATCATACCAATCCTAAAATCTCGTATTTAAGATTTCCTATAGGAGCCTCAACAACTACCGTTTCACCGATTTTAGCGCCCATCAGAGCCTTGCCGACGGGGCTTTCATCAGAAATCTTAAAGTTTGCGGGATCGCTTTGGGCAAAGCCCACTATTTCAAACGTTGCCTCAAATCCGTCAGACAGTCTTTTAACAATAACCTTTGAGCCCATCGAAACGGAATCGTTACTTGCCGAATCAATTATTTCAGCATGGTCAAGCTGATATTCAAGCTCGGTGATTCTTGCCTCTATCTTTGCCTGTTCCGATTTTGCCTCGTCATATTCGCTGTTTTCCGAAAGGTCGCCATATGAACGGGCAACCTTCAGCTTTTCAGCTATATCAATACGACCTTCGGTTTTTAGCGATTCAAGTTCCTTTTCAAGCTCCGCTTTTCCTGCCGCAGTCATTTTAAACGTTTTTGCTGCCATATAAATTAGCTCCTTTGTCTATAATTAATCAATTTATTATATATTATAAGGTATAAATAGTCAAGTAAAAAGAGCAGGAGAAATTGCTCCTGCTCCCACATCTTAAATATCTCAATCATTTGGAATAAACGCGCTGTGAACTGCCGAAACGGCTCTGTCTGCCTCTTCGGCGTCAATTATAACGGAAATTTTAATTTCCGAGGTTGAAATCATCTGTATATTTATATTCTGAGCATAAAGAGCTTCAAACATTTTAGACGCCGTGCCCGGATGGGATTCCATTCCCGCACCGACAATTGAAACCTTGGCAACATTGGTTGCGCAGGTTATTTTTTTGCCCTCGATGATTTCCATATCTTCAAGAAGCTGAACGGCAACGGGTCCGTTTTCCTTGTTAACGGTAAAGGTTAAATCCTTTGTGCCGTTTCTGCCGACCGACTGAAGAATAATATCAACGTTTATATTCTTCTGCGCGAGTTTCGCAAAAATCTTGAAAGCAACGCCGGGATTGTCTTCTAATCCAACAACCGAAATCAGCGCCACGTCTTTATCCTTTGTAACACCTCTGATAAGCATTTTTTCCATTTTTACTTTCTCCTTAACAATAGTTCCCGCAACGGGATTGAGCGATGAAAGAACCTCAAGTTCAACGGAATATTTCTTCGCCATTTCAACAGATCTGTTGTTTAGAACCTGCGCGCCGAGCGTTGCAAGCTCAAGCATCTCGTCATATGTTATTTCTTTGAGCTTTTTTGCATTCGGCACTTTTCTTGGGTCTGCCGTGTAAACGCCTTCAACATCCGTAAATATTTGGCATTTATCGGCATGCAGCGCGGCAGCTATCGCAACCGCCGAAGTGTCTGAACCGCCTCTGCCGAGCGTAGTTAAATCGTCATAGCGGTTGATTCCCTGAAAGCCCGCAACAACAACAATATTGTGCTTTGCAATTTCTGCCTGAAGCCTGTTTGTTTTAATGTTTTTGATACGCGCAGCGCCGTAAACGGAATTTGTGTTGAATCCCGCCTGCCAGCCGAGCAGCGAAATAACAGGCAGTCCAAGCTTTTCGATAGCCATTGCGAGCAGCGATATTGAAATCTGTTCTCCTGCCGCCAAAAGCTGATCCATTTCCCTTTTCGCGGCATTAGGATTGATTTCACGCGCTTTGCAGATTAAATCATCGGTTGTGTCACCCTGCGCGGAAACAACCACCACAACGTCGTTTCCCGCCCTGTATGTATCGGTAACGATACGGGCAACATTCATCACTCGCGCGGCATCCGCAACAGACGAACCGCCGAATTTCTGAACAATTAAAGACATAAAAACATAATCCTCCGAATTAATAATTTGTTACTTTTATAATATTCAAAACCTTTTCTCCGGACAGTTTTTCCATAAGTTCGTTTTCCGTCATTTTATCGGTAATAAACGCAACTTCGTCGGACGGCTGCCCCTTTCTTGAAAGGAATTTAACCTCGCTGAAAACATTCTTTACCCTGCTTTCGCTCATTTTTGCCCGAACGTAGAAAGGCATCTCGATTTTTTCTCTGTAATCAACAACATAATCCTCTTCGCCGTTGCTCCAGCCGAAAATCTTTCTTCTGTTAACATGCTTTGCGCAATCTATCATATCGGCAACAACCGCAGACGCCGTTGGGAGCTTTCCCGCTCCTCTGCCGTAAAAGCAGACATCACCCACAGCATCTCCGCGCACGAGTATCGCGTTGAACACATCTCGCACAGACGCAAGCTGACTGCCGTTATATACAACTGCGGGGCTCACGAATGCCGCAATACTGTCCTCATCAATATACTTGATCTGTCCAAGCAGCTTTATAACTCCGTTAGCCGACGAAACATATGAAACGTCTTCAAGCGTTATATCCGTTATTCCCTGCGTTGCCACCTGACTCGGATAAACATGCTTTCCGAACGCAAGAGAAGCAAGGATACAAACTTTTCTGCACGCGTCGTGGCCTTCTATATCGGCAGTAGGGTCTTTTTCTGCGTATCCGTTTTTCTGCGCCAGCTTTAAAGCATCGCCGAAACTCATATCCTCTTCTATCATTTTTGTAAGAATGAAGTTTGTTGTGCCGTTTAAAATGCCTGCTATTCCTTCTATATTATTTGCGGCAAAGCACTGCGTTAAAGGACGGATAATGGGAATTCCGCCGCCGACGCTTGCCTCAAACAAATAATTTGTGTTGCCCTCTTCGGCAGCCTTTAACAAATCAAGCCCTTTCTGAGCAACAAGCTCCTTATTTGAGGTAACCACAGCCTTGCCCGCTTTTAAAAGCCGCACCGTGAAATCATAAGCAGGATTTACACCGCCCATAGTCTCGGCAACGATTTTTACCTCAGGATCATTCAAAATATCTCCGAAATCCTTTGTGAATTTATCTCTGTGAGGATCTTCGGGAAAATCGCGAAGATCAAGAATATGCGCAATTTCAAGCGCCTCTCCGCCCGTGCGCTCCATTATAACGCGGCTGTGTGATTCTATAACCTCAACAACGCCCGAGCCGACAGTGCCGTAGCCCATAACAGCTATTTTCATAGTTAACCTCCTATATGAACGGATTTCACTCCGTTTACCTTTCTGAGTCTTTCAATAAGTTCTTCAAGCGTAACGGTCATTTCGGCAATTCTCATTGTAAGAGTAACTCCCGCCACTCCGTTCTGGGGTATCTGCTGATTGATTGAAAGTACATTTGCACCCACAAGATACAATTCGCCTGTTACGGCAGAAAGAACTCCCTTTGTATCCCTCAGCCTAAAATGCAAAGTTGCGTTTTCTTTTGTGCTTTCGGGATTGTACTTAAACACCGAGTCCTTATATTTATAATATGCAGATCTTGAAATTCCCGCCATTTTTGCCGCCTGTGTTGCGCTTAAAGCCTCTCCTGTAGCAAGAAATTCTTTTGCCGAAAGCACCTTCGTATATATCTCAGGCAGAATATCCGCATTAACAAGAACGTAATTCACTTTGCCCAATAGTGTTCACCACCCGTATACAGTGTGTTGCCGTGAAGAACATTAATTGATATAATACCATTTCTTTCCTAAATATGCAATAGCTAATTTATTTTTTAATTTAGTCATAAATTATTTTTGCTCTTGCATAATAACGTGTATTGATTTAAAATAAAGTTATACTATAAAAGCAACGCTAAAACAAAGGATTTTTACTTTCTTGAGGAGGATAAAATGACGCCTAAAACAGAAAAAAGACGCGCGTTTCTTATAAACTTAACTTTTATTGCGGCAGTGCTGGGTCTTCTTTATATTTTCTTTAAGTATCTTTTTTGGCTCACTTCTCCGTTCTTATTATCATTTTTCTTTGCGGTTATTATTCAAAAGCCCCTGCGCTGGTTAGATAAAAAGACGAAAAACAAATGCCACACGCTGTGGTCTATTCTTCTTGTGTTTCTCTCAATTTCAATCGTTCTTGTGCCGCTGATATTTCTTTTGTCAAAATTTATTTCGCAGATCGTGAACTTTATAAACTATCTTATAGAGCAGCTTTCGGATTTCCCGCAGTTTATGGCAAATCTTCAGGCGGAGCTGTTAAAGCTTATCAGCTTTTTGCCCGACAGCGTTTATGACTCGTTATCCGAATCCATAATCAACACCATCAGCGGACTTGTAAACGATTTTGATTTAAGCAAAATCGGTATCAACGCGGGAACGGTTACAAGCACAATAAGCTCCGGTGTATCGGGAGTATACAGCGTTGTGAAAAATGTTCCCAGCGCAATAATTGCAATAGTTATCGGAATAGTAGCGTGGATTTTCTTTACAAAGGACTACAACAGAATTGTCAAGTTCATTCGTCTGCAATTGCCGGACGGCAAAAAGAACCTGCTTGTTGAAATAAAGCAGGTATTCTCCAAAACCATATTAAAAATGATAAGAGCATACGCCTTGATAATGTTTATAACATTTTGTGAGCTTTCAATCGGGTTCACGGTTTTAAACCTTATCGGCGTTATGAACAACAGTTATATTTATATTATCGCAATCGTAATAGCAGTTTTCGATATTCTCCCAATTGCAGGCTCCGGCGGAATTCTTCTTCCATGGGCTTTAATTTCTCTGATATCGGGCAATGTTGGGCAGGCTATAGGATTAATTGTAATTTACGCCGTAATTTCCGTAATCCGCCAGTATATTGAGCCTAAGATTGTTGGAAATTCTCTTGGTGTAAATCCGATTATAACGCTTGCCGGTCTCTATTTCGGTTTGAAGCTTTTCGGCTTTATGGGTATGTTTATCGTTCCGATTTCCGTTATGACGCTCAAAGCATTTAACGATACAGGCAGAATTAAATTATGGAAAAATCTTGAAGATTAACAGCAATATGTTTAAAAGCCGTGCACATTTGCCTGCCGACGCATAAGGAAGTAATTACAACAATTCAATATAACTGAATCGACAGTATCAAAGACAAAAGGCAGTGCAGAGAGCGGAAAAGGAAACGCTTTCTGTGCTGCCTTTTATTATGAAAATTTTATACTATACTATTTTCAAAATTCGCCTAACCTGATTTATTAAATAAGGACTATATAAGCGTAACAATCATGATTGGAGCAAAGGAACACAAAATGAAAGCAAACAAAGCACTGAAATTACTTGACGACAAAAATTTCCTTGATAAGCTGTTTCGATTTTCTTATCATCGGTGCAGCACCGCACACGAAGCGGAGGATCTGTGTTCTGATATCATTTTTACAGTAATATCAGCCATACATAGGCAAGAGGAAATTGATAACTTTTACGCCTTTGTTTGGACAATCGCCCGACGGGTCTATGCAGACTACTGTCAACGCCGAAATACAGAACATTCTGTTATCAGCATCGAAAACAGCGATTTGGCTCTTATTGCATCTAAGGAAAACGAGATTGACAAACTGATTGAGGAATCTGCCGAGCAAGAGCAATTAAAAAGAATCTTTGATGAGATTGCATTTTTATCAAAGGCATATCGTGAAGTAATGATTCTGTTCTATCTTGACGGACTGTCTGTCAAAAATATTGCACGGAGGCTGAATATCAAGGAAAGCACAGTAAAGCAACGTTTGTTTTCCGCACGAAATCAAATCATAAATGAGGTTAAAATTATGAATGAAAAAACGTATTTTTCAGATATAACGCCGATCAAAAGAAATTTCCCATGCGCTGCCGTTGCCTATACAGACGAACAAAAACCCGCTTTTGATTTCTACGGAAGTGACATTATTGACGCAACTTCGGTTTGCGGGTATAAGTCGGTATTTGTATCCAATATTTACGGCAGGCGTATGGATGCGCATTTCCACTGAGGACACAATCTGTCTAACGATCCGCAACTGCTTATGGTGCTGAAGGAATGTTGATGATTGTTGAAAAATAGCGGGCTATTGTGCTTGCACGCAAACGAAGGATATGGAGCTTGCGACGGTATGCTTCGTGCGTAACCGGCAACGGATTGTGACCCACGCCCCAAATCGGCAATCCCCGGTCAAAATTCAAATTCACTGCATAAAAGCGGGAAGGTGCAGCCCTAAAACTGCACCTTCCCATTACAATTGGAATTACTTTCTTATCTGCTCGCCGCGTTGTGCGCGGCTTTGCTTTTTTATTTTTCATACGTTTGGAGGAATTCCTTTGTGCGCTGCTTTTCGGGATTGACAAGCACCTGTTCCGGCGTGCCCTGTTCAACAATAACGCCGTTATCCATAAATATGACCTTATCGGAAACATCACGCGCGAAATTCATTTCGTGCGTTACAATAACCATAGTCATTTTATCTTCCGCAAGACTTCTGATAACCTTTAAAATTTCACCTGTCAGCTCGGGGTCAAGAGCAGATGTTGGTTCGTCAAAAAACAGAATTTTGGGATTCATAGAGAGAGCGCGGGCAATTGAAACGCGCTGCTGCTGACCTCCCGAAAGCTCATAAGGATAAGCGTTTTCTTTATCTTCAAGCCCCATTTTGGCAAGAAGCTCGCGCGCAATCTTTTTCGCCTCTTCCCTATCTCTTTTAAGAACCACAACCTGCGCCTCTGTTAAATTTTTCATAACGGAAAAATGTGGAAACAGATTAAAATTTTGGAACACAAGCCCAAAATATTCTCTTATTTTTTTTATCTGCTTTTTATCGGCATATTTAGGTCTGCCGTTTACCGTTGAAACAAGCGTGTTATCACCGTATTTAATACTTCCCGAATCAACAGTTTCAAGCGTTGTGCAGCAGCGAAGAAGAGTTGATTTTCCCGAACCCGAAGAGCCTATGATTGAAACAACCTCGCCCTCTTCAACCGTCAACGATATATCGCGGAGCACAACATTCTCGCCAAAACTTTTCTTTAAATTCTCAACCTTCAACAAAGCCATAACCGTTTCCTCCTATCTTTTATAATAACCGAGCTTTTTCTCCAAGCCCTCAAGAAGAAACGCTATTATAAGGTTTGTAACATAATAAAACGCGCCTGCAACGAAGAGAGGCAGAATAGAGCTTTGCGATGTTACGCACTGTTTTGCTGTTGTGAACATTTCAACGTATGAAATTGCAAAGGCAAGGGACGTATCCTTAACAAGAGTAATCGTTTCATTTGCCATACTCGGAAGAACTATTTTAATTACCTGCGGAAGAATTATTCGGAAAAATGTTTGGATTTTGCTGAACCCAAGCACCTCTGCTGCCTCATATTGACCGATATTGATAGCGTCTATTCCTCCGCGGTAAATCTCCGCAAAATAAGCGGCGTAATTTATCACGAATCCGATGATAACAGCCCAAAATCTGTAATCGGAGGAAATCTGAATTCCAAACACATAATACGGCGCAAAGAAAACCACTACGAGCTGAAGCATAAGCGGTGTTCCGCGCATTACCGAAATATATAGTTTTGAAACAAGCTGAAGCGGCTTAAATTTACTTCTTCTGCATACGCATACAAACAGACCGAGAGGCAGGGCAAACAGCATTGTCAGGCCAAATATAAGCATTGATTTTCCGAAAAAACGCCACAGCAGATTTACCGTTACCTGAAAATTGAATTTCATTAAAATAGGGAATATATCAATCATATGTATCTCCAAAAATACAGGGTGGCAAAAGCCACCCTTTGCTTTTTAAGTACCAAATAATTACTCAGCGGCCCAAACCGTTGCGTCATAACCGAAATATTTTTCGGAAATCTCCTTAACCTTTCCGTTTTCCGCAAGAGTATTAAGGGCGGTTTCCAATTCGTTGATAAGCTCGGTGTTTCCTTTCTTAGCGGCAACACCGTAATCCTCTGTTGAAAGTTTTTCATCGAGAATCTTATATCCGCTAACGTCACCGTTTGCTATTTTTACGGAAATAACCTGTTCGTCAATAACAAGAGCGTCAACACTGCCCGCCTGAAGCTCCATCAATGCGGTTTCATAGCCGTCAAACTGCATCGGCTCTCCGTCTTTGATTATAGACATAAGCTTTTCGTTTGAAGTAATAGCGCTGAGACCGCTTGAATCTTTCTGTGTTCCCACAATTTTGCCCGCAAGATCGTCAATAGTATTGATTCCGCTGTTTTCGGCAACAAGAACAACCTGAGAATTGCTCATATATGGCTTAGTCCATTCATAATCGTTTTCTCTGCCCTGAATTGTGAAACCGTTCCAAATAATATCAACATTTCCGGCTTTCATTTCCTCATCCTTGCTGTTCCATGAAATCGGAACAAGCTCAACATAGTCGTAATCGTCCATAATGGCAACGCATTCTTTGGCAAGTTCAAGGTCAAATCCTATCCATTCGCCGTTTTCGTCAGTATAACCGAACGGCTCAAAACCATCCTGATCAAAGCCTACTTTAAGTGCTTTTCCATCGGAAGAACCCGAGCAGGCGGCGAAGCAGCCAAAAATAAACACCGCTGCAAGTATTACTGCCAAAAATTTTGTAATCTTTTTCATTTCTTTTTCCTCCGTAATAATAATTTACATTAGTATATTACCGTATTAGTGTGCTAAAGTCAATAAAAAAATAATTTTTATATTGATTGTATATTAAGAACGCCAAAACAGACGCCGATTTATGCAGTATACACAGAAAACGGAAACAACCTTTTGATAGCACGCATTTTGCTTTTTGGGTGCAAAAATTCCGGCTTGCAAAAAACAAGCCGGAATCTTAACACAATGTTTAGTCCTTTTTGGGAGCATAGTAATCAACGGTGCGAACAAGCTCATTATATTTGGCAACCGCATTTTCAGCCGCGATATTGAAAAGCTCATCAGCCTTTTCGGGGAAACTTCTTCTAAGTGAAGAGTAACGGGTTTCGCCGTTGATAAATTCAATGTAATCGCCCGTGGGTTCTTTTGAATCAAGCGAAAACGGATTTTTGCCCTGTGCGGCAAGGTCGGGATTATATCTGAACAAATTCCAGTAGCCTGCCGTAACGGCCTTCTTCTGCTCTGCCTGGTTAAACGGCATCTTGATACCGTGATTTATACAGGGAGCATAAGCAATTATGATAGACGGACCGTGATAAGCCTCCGCCTCTTTAATTGCTTTCAAACACTGATTGTAATCGGCGCCCATTGCAACTTGAGCAACATAAACATAACCGTAGGACATTGCGATTTTAGCAAGATCTTTTTTCTTTGTAATCTTACCCGACGCCGCGAACTGAGCAACGGCGCCTGTGGGAGTTGCTTTTGATGCCTGACCGCCTGTGTTTGAATAAACCTCCGTATCAAATACAAGCACATTAACGTCCTGATTCTGAGCAAGAACATGGTCAAGACCGCCGAAACCGATATCGTAAGCCCAACCGTCGCCGCCGAAAATCCACTGGCTCTTCTTTGCGGCGTAATCCTTATCCTTGAGGAAGTCCTCCGCGGCGGCTTTTTCGTCTCCCGTAAGCTCAGCACCTTCAAGAGCGGCGATAAGAGCCTTTGTGGGAGCATCGTTTGCGCGCGTGTCATTAAACGTATCAAGATAAGCCTTAACCTCATCCGCAACAACAGAATCTTTGAGTTTAAGAGCGTCCTCGGCAAGTCTTGAACGGATCTGAGCCTGTGCAAGGAACATTCCGAGACCGAACTCGGCATTATCCTCAAAGAGTGAGTTAGACCATGCGGGACCGTTTCCGTTCTTATCTACCGTGTAAGGAGTTGACGGTGCGGAACCGCCCCAAATTGATGAGCAGCCCGTTGCGTTCGCAACATACATCTTGTCACCGAAAAGCTGTGTTACAAGTTTGGCATAAGGAGTTTCTCCGCAACCGGCGCATGCGCCAGAGAACTCAAGATAAGGTTTAAGATACTGAGCAGATATAATGGTTTTATCAGACGCAACTGTGGGATTCGGCTGGAGCTCACAAAGAGCGTCAAATACAGGCTGCTGATCCATCTGAGAAGCAATTGGCTTCATGGTAAGCGACTTTGTGGGGCATACATTTGCGCACGACGCACAGCCTGTGCAGTCAAGAGTAGAAATTATTAATGCGTATTTAAGCCCTGTGTTCTTCGGAACTTTAAGATCCGCTGTTTTTGTGTTTTCGGGAGCTTTAGCATATTCTTCGGCGGTGAGAGCAACCGGACGTACAACGGCATGCGGACAAACCATTGAGCATCTGTTGCACTGTACGCAGGTTTCGGGATTCCACTCGGGAACGTCTACCGCAATACCGCGCTTTTCAAATGCGGCGGAACCAGGCGGGAATACGCCGTCTGCCATATCAACAAATGTTGAAACAGGGATCGTGTCACCTTTTTGGTGCCCTACGGGATCAAGAATTTCCTTAACGAATTTCTTCATTTCGGGGCGGTCTGTCTTAACTTCAAGCTCGGCATCATCGTCAACAGCGTCTTTCCAGCTCTCCGGCACATCAACCTTGATAAGCTCCTTTGAACCGCGGTCTATACCTTTGTGGTTTGCCTCAACGATTGCATCGCCCTTTTTGGAAAACTTGGCGGTTGCCTTTGCTTTCATAAGCTCAATAGCCTGATCAACGGGAAGAATACCAGAAATTGTGAAGAAAGCAGATTGAAGAATCGTTGACGCGCGTCCGCGAAGACCTACCTCTTCCGCAATTTTGATACCGTTTATAATATAAAAATTGATATCGTTTTGCGCAATATATCTCTTCATTGCGGCGGGGAGCTCCTTATCAAGCTCTTCGGGAGACCAAATGCAGTTGAGAAGGAACGTGCCGCCGGGAACAAGATCTTGAACCATATCATACTTTGTTACATATGACGGGCAGTGACAGGCAACAAAATTAGCCTTGTTGATAAGATATGTTGAAGTAATGGGGCTGTCGCCAAAACGAAGATGTGATACTGTGATACCGCCGGATTTCTTTGAGTCATAGAAGAAATATCCCTGCGCGAACTTATCGGTGTTATCGCCGATAATCTTGATAGAATCTTTGTTTGCGCCAACGGTACCGTCTGAACCGAGACCCCAGAATTTGCATGAGGTTGTTCCGGCAGGCGTTGTATCCACATTTTCTCCCGATTCAAGAGAAAGATTTGTAACGTCATCCACAATACCGATTGTAAATGTGGTTTTGGGTTCTGCCGCTTTCATATTATCATATATTGAAATGATATGCGCGGGAACGGTATCCTTAGAACCAAGTCCGTAACGTCCGTTATATACGGGAGTTGTTTCAAATGCAGAGCCTTTAAGAGCCGCAACAACATCAAGATAAAGAGGCTCGCCGATTGAACCGGGCTCTTTTGTTCTGTCTATTACAGAAATTTTCTTAACTGTTGACGGAATAACATTGAGCAGATACTTTGACGAGAAGGGTCTGTAAAGATGAACCTTAACAAGTCCTGTTTTTTCGCCCTTTGCATTAAGGTAATCAACAGTTTCGGCAATCGTGTCACAAACGGAGCCCATAGCTATGATGATATGCTCCGCATCCTCTGCGCCGTAATAATTAAACGGCTTGTAATCGGTGCCGATTTTGGCGTTTACCTCGTCCATATATTTAACGGTTGCCTCAACAGCATCGTTATAATACTTGTTGCACGCTTCTCTGTGCTGGAAGAAAAGGTCTGAGTTTTCAGCCGAACCACGGAGCGTGGGATGCTCGGGATTAAGAGCGTGCGCACGAAAACGGCGAACATCCTCCATATCAACCATTGATTTAAGGTCATCGTAATCCCAAACCTCTATTTTTTGAATCTCGTGAGAAGTGCGGAAACCGTCGAAGAAATGAAGAAACGGAACTCCGCTCTTGAGCGTTGCAAGATGGGCAACGGCGCCGAGATCCATAACCTCCTGCGGGTTGTTTGAGCAAAGCATTGCGTAACCCGTCTGACGGCAAGCATAAATGTCTGAATGATCGCCGAAAATGTTAAGAGCGTGTGTTGATACGCAGCGTGCCGAAACGTGAATAACGGACGGCAGCAGCTCACCGGCAATTTTATACATATTCGGTATCATAAGCAAAAGACCCTGTGACGCCGTGTATGTAGTGGTCAATGCACCTGCCGAAAGCGAACCGTGAACCGCACCGGCAGCGCCTCCCTCGGATTCCATCTCCTGAACTCTTACGTTCTGACCAAAGATATTCTTTGTATCGTGAGAAGAAAGAACGTCTGTTACCTCAGCCATAACAGAAGAAGGAGTAATGGGATAGATGGCAGCGACCTCCGTGAACGCATAAGAAACGTGAGCGGCGGCGTTATTGCCATCCATAGTTTTCTTTTTTCTTGCCATTGGATTTCCTCCTATGATTAAATAATATTTGATAAAATTAAGGCTATTTGTCCATAACCTTAGATATTATAACACCCTTATTCTACAAATTCAATATGATATTTAAGGTATTTTAAACAAAAAAAGGAGCGCAACGCGCTCCTTTCGTTCTTTTAATCGTCAACGCCTTCCTGTTCTTCAACCTGATTAAGAGGCATAACAATGCTTGCGGCGTTTTCACCCGCACGAACGGTTTTGCTTGCATTTGTGCCGTATTGCTTGAGCCTTGCCTCAACAAGCACATCGCCCTCATATTCAGCCGTTGTTACAAAGGAATATACTGAATTGTAATCAAGTTTTACATCGTGTGTGTCAACAACCTTGCCGTTAACAAGAATTTCAATTGTATCATTTTTTCCTGAGCCGTTAGGCAAAGTAACCGCAATGCTGATTTTTCTCTTTTCGCCCACCGGCTGGTTGGGCTCTGTGGATTCATCTTCATTGCCGCCCTGAATTCCGCTTCCCGAGCCGGACTGATTGCCCGAGCCGCCTTGGTTTCCGCTGCCCGAATTCTGATTGCCGCCGTTTGAGCTGTTGCCGGAGTTGGCGGAATTATTTCCCGAATTCCCGCCGCCTGCCGTATTGCCGCCGTTTGAGCCGTTTCCGGTAACTTTTCCGGAATTTTTCCCGGAATCGGAATTACCGCTCGGTGCAGTTGTCACGATCTGCGTAACAACTTCGCCGTTATCGTCTGTTACAGGCTCTCCCTGCTCGTCCGTAACAATTTCGGTTACAACAGGGGTATCAACATATCCGCCGTCATTTCTTGTCATCGCAAAAACAATTGCCGCAATCACCGCAGCAAGAATAACAGCCGCCGAAACTATGATTATAATTTTTTTCTTTTTTGAATTGTTGTTTTCTTCGTTGATTTCGTTTGTGTTGTTTAAATCTTCAGGCATAAAATTCATTTCCTTTCACATATATGTTATATATAATCCTCATAGGACGCGTCCGATGGCATTCTCCAGTCTCCGCGGGGAGAAAGCGAAACAGTGCCCACCTTAGGTGAATCGGGAACACAGCTGCGTTTAAACTGGCTTGTAAAAAATCTCTTGATAAACACATCCGCCCAGTGCGTGATTTCATCTGTGCCGTATTTTCCGCCGAATGCTTTGTCTGCCAAAATCACCAATTTTTCCTTAGTGAAACCAAAACGGACAAAATGATAAAGGAAGAAATCATGCAGTTCATAAGGTCCGATATTCTCCTCTGTTTTTTGAGCGATTTTGCCGCTTTTATCCGGCGGCAGAAGCTCCGGCGAAACAGGGGTGTTGAGTATATCATTCAAAACCTCTGCCGTTTTTTCATCGCTCACACTTGACGCATAATCAACAAGATACCTCACAAGCGTCTTTGGCACCGATGCGTTTACTCCGTACATACTCATATGGTCGCCGTTATAGGTACACCAGCCCATCGCCAACTCGCTTAAATCACCTGTTCCGACAAGCAGCTTTCTGTGTTTGTTTGCCATGTCAAAAAGGATTTGCGTCCGCTCCCGCGCCTGTGTGTTCTCATAAGTTATATCTTTAATATCGGGATCGTGTTCAATATCATTCATATGCTGAATGCAGGCATTTTTTATGCTGATTTCCTTAACGGTAACACCCATATTTTTCATTAATTGCAGCGCGTTGCCGTAAGTTCTGTCCGTAGTGCCGAAACCGGGCATCGTAATTCCCAAAATATCGGAATTATCCTTTCCGAGCAGTCTCATTGCCTCCGCGCTCACAAGCAGAGCAAGTGTTGAATCAAGTCCGCCTGAAATTCCTATAACAACGCCCGTGGAACCAACGTGCTCTATGCGTTTTGCAAGGCCGGAAGCCTGAATTGCAAATATCTCAGAACAACGCTCCCGCCTTTTTTTGTTGTCTGCGGGAACAAACGGATGCGAATCAACAAATCTGTATTTTAAATCGTTTTCATTGTATTCAAGCTCGGCAAAAATAACGTTTTTGCCCGAACCGCATTTAAAACTCATATTTTTTTGCCGCAATGTATTTATCTTTTCAATGTCTATATCCGCAAATGTAATAACATTTTCCCTGCTGAATCGTTTGCCCTCGGCAAGAAGAGCGCCGTTTTCCGCAATAACCGTTGCGCCGCTGAAAACAAGATCTGTTGTGCTCTCATAAACAGACGCTCCTGCGTAGAGATAAGCGCAAACGCATCTTGCGGACTGATTCAGAATCAAATCACGCCTGTAATCCGCCTTTGAAACGTATTCGTCTGACGCTGAAAGATTGACGATAACGTTAGCTCCGTTAACGGCAAGCTCTGCCGACGGAGGATTCGGCACCCATAAATCCTCGCAAAGCTCAACTCCTATTTTAATATCGTTTCCAACGTCTAAAATTAAGTCCGGGCTCATAACGGCATCGTATTTGCTCAAATAACAATCTGTGCCGCCGCCTGCGGCAAACCACCTTTTTTCATAAAATTCATTGTAGTTTGCTATATTTGTTTTCGGAATAATGCCGATTATTTTTCCGTTTAAGATGACAAACGCGCAATTATACAATTTGTTATTGAATTCGCAAATTGAGCCAACTGTTACAATTATATTTTTACCTTTGGTATAATCAACTATATCAAAAAGAGCCTCGTCTGCCGCATTTTGCAGCGATTTTGTGAAAAACAAATCAGCGCAAGTGTAGCCTGTTACGGAAAGCTCCGGCGTAACAAGAAGCTGTGCGTTTTCTGCCGCAGCAGCGTCAATCGCCTTTTTTATTTCAACCTTGTTATATGACGGGTTTGCAACCTTCAGCTTCAACGAAGCGCAGGCGGCTCTGAAAAAACCGTAATTCATTATATCACCGTTAGAAAGATAAATTCGTTCAAAAACAGTAATTCCCCTTTTAAACGCAAATATTAACAGCCTGCTTTCTCACATACCAATTATATACTATAATTATTTTTATTGCAATATTGAAAATAATATTGTAATGGTATAGAATAATATAAACAAAAAAGTTGAAAAGAGGAATTAAAAATGGATATAAACTCCTATATAGATGAGGCGATTTTCAGCGAAGAGCCCAAATACCGCGTTTTTTATGAATTAATTTGGGAGCAGTTTAAGGAAGACGGATTCGTGATTACAGATGAAGACGGCTGTGAAACAGACTGCGTTTTTAAAGCGGTTGCGCTCCAAAATATAGTTGGAGAATTTGCATACAGAGTTTATGACGAGGTAAACGAAATAGATTTTGAAGACGTTGTTGATTACCTTGCAAAGCTCGGAATCGGGGAAGACGAGATTAAGGAATATTGCAGTAAAAATCCACAGATAGATTTTGATGAGGACGATTTTGAACTTACGGTGAAGAATGCGCTTGACTATTGGACGGAGCTTGCCGCCGATAAAATGCTTGAAGATTATTCCCCCGATGATATTTTTGACTATCTTTTCACCGCAACATATGATTTTGAGCAGGATTTCACTTTTGATTTTGAGGATTCCGATGAATTTTTGGCATTTGTTGATTCAAACACCGAAAAACTTGACGAATATAAGGAAGAGTATCCCTCTGTTATGCGCTGGGTGGAAAGCGGCATGGTCTGCTGAAAAAGCCATTTTTTACGCGTTAACCCGTACGTAAAAGCAGTTCCTCCCTTATCAAAGGGAGGATTTTTTGCGCCGAAAAAAAGAAACGTTTCTGCCGAAACGTTTCTCTAAAATCTTTATTACTGCTTACTGACCGAAAATTTGGTCGTTATCGTCTGTAATGCCGCTTGTTGTAATAATATCTGCCGATTTAAACTCTTCAAGCTCGGCAATCGGTTTGATGTAGCTTTCCTTCATTGCCATAACCTCCTTATGCGTTTAACAGATCTTGAACCGCGTCTTTGGTGGTTGAATCAATAGACGGATCTGCAATAATCTGCTCTGCAACCTGCCTAAAGCTGTAAGTCTTTACCTCTGAATAATGATAAACTCCATCAATTTTTACATATGCACGTGCGGAAACCTGAGTGTCAAACGATTCTGAGGGAACTTCAACAAACACAAGGTTAAATGTTGTGTAATCGCCGTGGTTGATTTTGTTTGTGGCAACAAGCTGCTTAACGCCGTCTGTTCCAACGCCTTCAACGGTTAAATCCTGCTTGTCTGCATAAGCATAAACAAAACCGTATTCTTCAACCTCTTCTTCGGCTGCCGTTGTGCTGAACCCGAAACGAAGACCCGGCTTTTCGTTAACTCTGATTGAACTGCCGAGAGCCGTTGTTGTTGTGTCCGGCTCTGCCGCTTCTTCAACAACAAGTTTGATTCCGTCAATAGTGCCAACATATTCGTGTGACGTGCTCCAACTTCCAACTGAACCAAAAATGTTTCTTCCCTTCTTCATTTGATACTTGAATGAAAGAGAGAGATCATGGCTGCCCGCCTCAATATCGGTTGTATCAATCTCAAAGGTTGTGGAAACAGCGGATGTATAGCTGCCGCCGTACACACCGTTCCCTGTAGACCCTGCACCGAATCCCGAAACGGTTGCGGTTACATCGCCGCCCGTAAGGGTGAACGCCTGGTCTGTTGCGATGCAATAAACATTTGAATCTCCATAGTGATAGCTGCCTGTTGCCTGAGCCGAGAAATCAACATCAGGATAATTAGATGATGTGTACTCGCCGGCATTGAAAACAACAGTTGCCGTTTCACCTTTTGTAACTGTGATTGTTTTGTCCTTGCTTACCCCTTCAAGCACGTTGGCAATAAAGTCATTGCCAAGAGAGAGGATGAAAGAATAATCTTCTGTGTTGATAGATGTGCTGTCAGAAAACTCAAGAGTATCCGCAAGAGCCGAAAACGGGCTTATTGCAAAAACCATCAGCATCGTAAGCAGCACGGCAATCGCCTTTTTAAATGACTTCTTCACGATAACCTCCCATAATATAAAAAATTTTACAAATTCATTATTTCACTGAATATTTTATTTGTCAAGAAAAAAGTCTCTTTGTTTAACTATATTTAATTTTTTATTGCATACATTATTTTTACCTATTTATATAGTGCGCTTTTCAGTCTGTCAATGTGCCGCACAGTCGGCAGATAAAAATGTATAGTTATATACCCCCTCTCCCGGTTGGGAGAAGGGGTATTCTTGTTTCATTCCTCAATTAAAATTCAACATAGTTGCTGATGCCGTTAGTACCGCCGCCTAATTCGCCGTAATTGTTATCGCTCAAAAGGTCTGTTGCAACCAAATTATTCAATGAATATTCAAGAATTTCAATTTCAGGTTCTTTATACTGTCTTCTCATCATCTTCCTCCTCGTTAACTAAGCTCAGCAGTTTTTGGTTCGGAGTAAACTATTTGCTTGAATCCGTGCTCGTCTGCGTAAATTACATATGCAACATACTGAACGTGCAGCGGTGCAAGAGCGCCGTATCCGATAGATACTGCAAACTGATTGTTAAACATAAGAGTTGATGTTGCAGCCGAAAGATTAAGAATGTTCTTTGATTTGTCTATATCACCAAGATTAAGACCTTCAATATCGCTTCTGCTTGCGTTGAGAATTATACCAAACGATTCAATATTGCTCGTTTTAGTGTTTTGAGCAATCGTAAGAGAATCGGGCTTTGCGAACGAACCGATAAACTGAGCACGTTTTTCCGAAACAACTTTCTGACCGTCCGATTCTATTCTTTCAAGCTCTGCCGCCGAAACGGGACGGATCTTAACATCTTCGCAGGCATAGAATGAGTATGTTGAACCATATGCAAGAATATGCGTTTCATCGTTAAAATCAACATACGCTGCGGTGTTAGGTCTATTCAGGCTTATAATCGTGTTGTAATCAACAGTCCTGGGATATCCCTGAACATCATCGCCGGACGAATATACCACATGAATCTGATATTGCTGCTTAGCAAGTTCCGTATAGTCGATTCTGAGGGTTGTATCTTCGCTGATTTCAATCTGGCTGCTTGCACCGTACTTAGCTCCGTCCGTATCGTCTGCAATAACAGTGTAAGACGAAATAGAGCAGAACTGCCTCTTTGGAACAGGCGCCTTTGAAAGATCATACGATCCGGACGCAGCGTAATCATATGCAACAACATTTCCGTTACGGCTGTCTATAAACGTAATCTTAAATGTTGAGCCTCCGCTTGCAGCGTCTGTCCAAAGCTCGGTATTACCTCTAACGTTAAACGTGTAGCTTGCACCGGTCGTCATAAGGCGTTTAACCTGAGTCTGCTGCGTGCTGTAAGCGGTAACCTCCGCCGACCAGTTGCAGCTTGAACTCGAAGAAGCAGGATTTGCAGCGGTAACAAGATCTCCGTAGTGGAAAAGGTCTTCCGGCTGCGTAGGCTTGTCGTTTACATATTCAAAGCTTCCGCCGTCAACTGATTTTTTGAGGTATTGGGTGTTTCCGCTGCCGTTATGAACAGCCACGGTGTAACCCCACTGATTGCTATTTACGGTTGTTTCAATATTTTCGGTAAGATGATTGTAGTCATAGCCCGCAACAGATGTTCCGTTTACCATAACGTATTGGCGTGCTTTGGATTCATCAAGCTCAGGCATGATGCTGTTTATATCATACGCGTCAAGATTCAGAGAGTGAACCATTTCGTTCGCTGCGTCATATGCCGAACGGTCGGCAACTTCAAGTATTCCGTTACTGCCGCCAATGCAATCCAGGAATTTTTGAATTTCAGCGTCAAGAGCTGCCTGCTCGTCTTCCGAAACATCGAAAAACGCGGCATCGCCTTGCTCAAGAAAAGCCTTCAAATATTTGAATTCGCCTTCATTTTCAAAATATTGCGCCAATTTCTGTAACGATTCATAGGTGTAGTAATTATACTCAATATCCTGGAATAAATCGTATCTCGCGTCACTGTAGCCCTGATGATCTATTTCATACTGGTATCTGCTGTCGCCGTCTCCGTTCGGAATCGGCTGTCCGTCCTCATCCGTCTCCCATGTTGTGGCGGAAACGGCACGTTTTTTAAGCCCGGCATATGCGTTCCACAGAGCCGTGTATCTGCTTTGAAGCTCAGTTTCTATTTCAGATGCAGACATCGTCCAGTAGTTGAGCTCTGCCTCAGCAGCGGTGGACGCTTCAACAACCTTAGCATAAGTGCTTGTTGTGTATTTAGTTGAATCCAACTTATCGCATTCATCTATGAGTGTGGTAAGAGGAACCATGTCAATTACAGTTGCTTTTTGAGTATATGCAACACTCTGTGCACCATAGATTGTGTTTTGATGATAACCATTGCCAAAAGCTTGCCAACCACCAGTAGTAGTATGATATCTTAAAACCATACCGAGCTTTGAATTAACAGTATATTCCTGCGCCTTTGGCATTGTGGATGAGTTCAATGTTTCAAGAGTAGGTAATTCCTTCTGCGGAACCGAAAGTGTATATGAAGCAACATAAGTGGAACTTCCGCCATTAGTTAATAATCCGCTCGTATTGTTTCCACTTGTTATTGAAACAGCGGGCACGTAATCTCTGTTTTCATCGCCGTAATTGTTGCTATCTATTTTTCCAAAATGCTCGCCGGATTTCGCTCTTCCCAAAATCCTGCTGATGTTGAAGGTGGCTCCGTCGTTTGCAGCAGCGGAAAGATTTGCGGGGTAATTAGCAGTCTGATCCATTTGAACATTCGAATCTCTTTTATCACCATCACCATTAGCGTAAGTGTTTTCAGTAACACTATTTATTGTATTATTAGCAACATAACTATCACCGCAATCGAAATTCAATGAGTCAATAAGTTCATATTGATTTCTTGTGGTGTTGAATTCCAAAATAGCATTTCTGAGATTAAACGTTGTGGCGTCATATTTTGTTCTGAAGAATACGGGATTTTCCGCGCGTGTAAATTTAAATGTGCTTGTTTCGCCGTCCTGCGTAAGTGTAACCGTATCATCAATATTTGCACCCGACGATATGAACTGACCGTTTTCAATCGTTGTTGAGAAAGCGGGAGTGAGGCTGTGGATAGCGTCTATAAGACCGGCAACAATCTCTTTATAGAGATTTACCAAATCTCTTGCGGCATTTTCACGACCGGGCTCGGTGAGGTTGTTTGCATTGTTGTCTACGGCAAGATAACCTCTGGCACTGTCAAGAACCTGTTTAAACGCCGGGTAGTTTGCATACGATGAGCTGTCTTGCTCGCGCGCCTCGCCCTCGGTGATTGCCGTATTCAGGCTTGTGCCCTCGGGATAATGCGTGCAGGATGCATATGAAACAACAGCGTTCGGGTCTATTTCAAGATCGCGAATCAAATCGGCAATAGCCAAAACGTTGTCGAAAACAGTCTGCTGATTTGGTTCGGTATCGTCTAATTTAAACTCCGCCATCAAATATTGATCGGCACTTCCCCAAACATCCGTTTTCGCCTTGTTAACGGCGCTTTCGATTTGCTCCTTTGTAATTGTAACTTCGTTAATCTGTTCCCCGTCGGAAACCTTCTTAGTAAGGTTGAAATATTCTATATCGGATAAAATATAATCTGCGTTGTTTATAAGCACCTCAAGCAGAGTGGTATCAACCTTTGCGGATTTCGTTTCAACAACATATGCGCTGAGCTGCGCGGCAGTGTCGTTTACCGTTGCCATATCCGAGTAGTTGTAATGAGCGTCAACAACACTGTCAACTAAGCCCTGGGCTTTTTTATAGAGTGCAACAAAACCGTCCCAACTGTCTCTGTCGAAAACCTCATATGGGTCATCTCCGCCAGTTGTGTAAAGCTCGTATTTCTCTCTGTTTGCATCTATTGCGTCTCTGAGAGCCTGAATGCTTGTATCGGGCTTCTTCTCGGCAGCTTTAAGACCTGTGATTATATTGCTGATAGTGTTTGCCGTTTCGGTAACCTTGCCTGAAACGCCCGTTGAAAAGTCCACTTCGTTAATATTAAACGCGGCTGCCGCTTCATATGCGGTTATTGCGCTTTGAAGTCCGCCCGCGGCATAATAATCCGTAACACCTATGTTCAGCTTTTGAGTGTTGGCGTCAACTTCTTCCGTAAGTGACTTGTAGTTTATCATATAAATGGAATGGGTTGATTCAGCCGTTGCAACATCCGAGTTCGGAGAATCGCCCGTGCCCACATACCAATACGGAGTAATTGCCTTTGAATACTGCTCATGCTCCATATTTGTAATTACCTGCATATAGTTTGCGTAACCGACATTATTATCGAGTGACAAACTGCGGTGAGACGTGGACTGAATACCCTTTACGCCCGTGTTGTAGCTGTAGGCGGGACTTGCGCTCGTTACGCCCCAAATATAGCCGAAATCAAGATTTTCGCCGCCTGCGCCGCCGTGCCAGTAGCCGGGAAGCGTAACATCAGTTGAGTTTGTGTAAGTATTTGCCCCGCGGCAGGGATACATCGCATAAATATATCTTGTTTTTTTGTTTGTACGCGAACCCTTTGCCGCAACAGGAACCTTTGGCGTGTTAATTCCGTCATAAATAACAACGGCTTCGGGGAAATAAATATAAGCCTGCGCATCTGCGTTGTTTGTAGACGCTGCATAACCGTCTATGGGAGTTGCCGTGTTTTTATCCGGGTTAATGGCAGGCGCGTAAATTATGTTTTGATAACATGCTTCGTCCATGCCGCCTCCGGCAAAATCAGGTCTAACATAATTCGGAGCGGGTAAGGTCCAAACATTTTTATATGCACCGTTTCCTTCGTTAGCGGCTGAGTCAAATTCGCCCGTCATCAAAAGCGTTTTATTTTCAAGATCCTGCGCCGCGCCGGTGGCTTGTGATTCGGAAACAGTTCCGGCGGCACCGTAAACATACTTATCATATGTTTCAACAGCGCTTTTATATGAGTTGTAAGCGTCGCTCATTCCGCTTTTATATACCGTGCCGTCCATTACAGACTCATAGCTGTCTATCGCGTCTTTGAGGCGCGCCGCAACAGTGCCGTCCGCAGCCGCAAAAGTTGCAAGCGGCAAAGACGTTAGCACCATAAGCAATGAAAGCACGGCGCAAAGCATCTTTCTTGTTAACTTAACTTTCATAAAAAAACCTCCTCAAAAAGTGAATAAACGGAAAAACTTTTACCAAATTACGGAACTAAAAACAAAATGTTGTTTTTGTATAATTCCGTTTTAAGGCTGTTTTAAACCGACGAGCCCCGCCAAAATGCCCGCATTAAGCGGAAAACTGACCTTTTTCCGTATGCCTTTTGCGGCGTTTTTGAAAGGGCTTGATTTGCAGTAAATAAAATTAGGTATAAGAATACCAATTCTATTTATTCATAATTCGTTAATATAATATCACAAGAAAATTTTAAAGTCAATAACCTTATAATTTTTTTACAACGGAAATTAAATTTTGTAAATAATGCACAAACGAGCCCTTATTATTTTATTTTTAGTTAACAATTTGGTGAATTTCAACGGATTTAAAGTGCATTTTGAGCCCGACAATCGGGCTTTTTTATTTTGCAAAAATATTATTGGGTGTTATTGGGCAATTTGCATAATTTTTTTAAATTATTCAAAAAAAATTGAAAATATTTTGTCAACTATTATACAAAAACAACATTTTGTGTTTAATTTTCGTGATTTGGATTGTTTTTAGCCGTTTATTCACTTTTTGAGGAGGTTTTTTTATGAAAGTTAAGTTAACAAGAAAGATGCTTTGCGCCGTGCTTTCGCTTGTTATGGTGCTGACGTCTTTGCCGCTCACCGTTTTCGCGTATGACAAAGAAAAGGTTTCAGCGTTGTATACCGCGATAGAAGACTATGAAGAGAAAATGAACGGCATGATATACACAAATATGAAAGCCGCATATGATGCATACGTTGAGGCATATAAAACATATGACAAGTATTATTACACCAAGGATGCCGGCGGTGTTACAGACCAAGATGTTGATGATGCGACATCGAAACTTATAAAGGCAACCAACGATATGGAGCAATGGAGCGGCGTTACAACCGACCCAAATGATCCCGCGAACACTCAAATCATCGGTAACCCCATAACGTATGCCACTTTGGGTGATGGAGATGATGTATTCAGAAAATATGAAAGCGACTGGAACGACGGCGACAATGCCAAAACACACAACAAGCTGTTGTATGTTCAAAAAGGCGCTGAAATAGCTTCTAAATACACTGGAGATGATCAAGACGGCAACCATCAATATGAGAACACCAATGCTCCTCAGCAGAGCGCAGGAAGTGTTGGTATCTATTATCCCACCGTTGTTGCCGTGCTTGACGCTAAGGATGGAAAGCCCACTCTGCCGGTTGCAGCGTTTATTGCCAGAGCAAACAATAACAATTTCTGGGGCTTGTATCCCGCCGAAAACACAGCCATGGATTCAACCGTTTTCTCCTGCCCCATGGAATGGAAAGGCAGAACTGGTGATTCGCTTGACTTTCCGTGGAATTTCTATGGATACACCGATGGTGAATGGGGCTGGGACTGGACGAGATATGTTCCGGCAAAAATGATGGAGGCATTTCCGGGGCTTGCCGCTGGCGGAGACTATAACACCAAGGGCAACAAAGCAACAGACAAATGGATGGCAAACTATCTTCAGATTGACATTTCAGGTTTGGGCGTAGGTTCAGACGGCAATCCCGTATATGCGGGTTCGCTTACAACCGCGTGGTATGCAAACGTCAATGGAACAGGCGTAGAAATTCCGGCGAATACAAACTCTCCTATTTATGTTGTTGACTACAACGCTATTTTAAACGCAATTTTGGCAAACAGGATGAAGCTCTCCATAGGCGAAACGGACACATACGCAAACGGCGGGCTCGGCGATGTGATAGATGCGTTTGACGCAGCTATGGCTTTTAATCCCGCAAGCTATGATTATTCCGACACAGCAAATACTATAAATACAGTCAACGGCAAAATGAAAGACATCGTTGACAATCTTAACAATAAGAATAAGACTCCCGATCCTTCCGAATATGCCGCTTTGAGGCAGTCAATAGATAACCAGAGAAGCGTATATGAAAGCCATGTTGTTTATGAGGGCAACACCGAATCGGGTTTCCAGCACACGGAAGAACACGGAGAAAGCTGGAATAAATTTGTTGAAGTGTATGACGCGGCAAGAACGGCTATGAGCAAAGCCGCAACAAGCGGATATAACGACGCCGAGGGCGCGAAAAAAGCGGCAGACGATTTAACGGCTTTTGAGCTTCAGGCAAGCACTCCTCGCGTTAACACATCCATGCTCGAATATGTTATAAACAACGCGAATATCGTTGCAAACACAAAGGGCTTTAAGGGCTACAACCTCTTCACCGCGTTTGACGGCAGCAAAATAGACAGCGACGCCATAAACGCCGCGATACGTGACGCGGTAGTATCAATATGGGGCTCCGAAAGCAATTATCCGGGCGCTGAATACAAGCTTGAAGATAATGTTACAAACCAGCTTCTTGTTGTTACAAAAATGGCGGCGATAGCTTCGCTTATAAGAAACGCACAAGTTAATTTTGACGCTGTTGTTTATTACGCGGTGGACGACAATGGCCACAACTATTCACTAAACAGCGCCATCGACTTATTCAATACTTCTTACAAAGACAAAGCGGAAGAATACGCAAACTATTCATCGCTGCTTTTAGCGGTGCAGGCGGGCGAAAGATTTAAAGACCCGATGAACGCCGCAGCCCTGCTGAACGACCCCGGAAGAGAAAATTACGCACAGCAGCTTGTTGACCAATACCGCGAAATCACAATTGCAATTGTTGACGCAATAGGAGATTTGCAGCCCGCATTTTCCTTTGAAAACGACTGGAATGTAATCAATAGCGGAAATGTTGAACCGGCTACACATGTGAATTCGGTTCGTGAAGGTCATATAAAATTGACAATGGATTGGAAACGATTAAATAACGTTTCTTATTTGAAAACCAAGAAAATTGAAAAAGAAACAGTTAAAACCATTAATTTGGATAATATAGAATTTAATTTTGCCTTTACAAATGATGACAATCCACAATCTGACTACGGAGATCCCTGGAGCCAACTTGATGCTATAAGCTTTGATTGGTTCGCCGACACGAACACAAGTACTAGTGCAACAGGCACGGAATTAGGCAGAAATACAGTATCAGACAAATACGAGTTTCCGCGGGATAGAGGGCAAAAATGCGAACAGAATCTTGATTCTACAAAAATGCCCAACTACGATGTAACCAAGGCATCTCTTTCAACCTCTGCGGGAGCCGGAGCAGCATTTACGGTTAAAAATTTCCGTATTATGTCCTCCAGTCTCGGCGTGAATCAAGTTGTTGCTAAATGGGGAAAAACCATTCAAAGCCCTGATGATCCGAACGTAAAGTTCAGTGGCAGCCCCACCGATTTCTTAGACGATATAATAGGCGCTGTTGAAGGAAAAGGCGATAATGGTTCCGACGTTCTTATGTTCCAGAAAAACATGACCACGACAGCAATGGCGGAATACAATCTTACACTTAACGGGCAGGATGCTTTTACGCCCTCTTTCACTACAGACGGAAAAATGCAAAAACCAACAGCTGCACAGGAGATTAAATACACCAACGGAAACGGCTATTATTCAACGCTTATGTACTTTAAAGCACGCTGGAGTGGCAAGAATCAAGCCTTATGGAATCACAGCGCATCTCCGTATACGGAAACAGTTACCGTTGTTGATATCTCCAATCTTACAGACCTTGTTACATGGGTTGAAAATCACCTTGCAAATGCTGATGTCAACGTTAAATACACAGTAGATTCTATAAACGCTCTTAACACAGCTCTTGCCGAAGCCGAAGCTCCGATAAGTTATTGGACGATGTCTAATGATGCGATTGTTAATATGGCGCAAGAAAGAGCTGATGCGATTGTAAACTCATACAATAACCTTGAAGAGCGCTCAACATCATTTGAGGTTGTGGGCGAGGATAATGACGGAGACGGTTTGCCCGATACTGATGAAAACGGTGAAATTATACCGAAGGACGAAAACACAAACTACAAGGCAACGCTTTACAGGCTTTACAGAGATATAAGACAGAGCTACTATACGGTTGCTTCGCTTAATAACCTGAACACGCTTGCAACAATACCCTATTCGGAAGATTATAACGAAGGTAATCTTACACAAGAGCAGCAGGAATTGCTCGACTCTGTTTACACAAGCGAAAGCACGGGAAAAAAGGTTAGAGATGTTATCAACGACATATTTAAAAATGTAGATGGCGGATTTAAGGGCTTCAAATACCTAAATATGACCGAATTGGAAATGATGAACGTGCCCGCTACGGAAAAACCCTATATTGAGGCGGAACGCGATTTGCTCAAAGCGCTTACCTACAGTAAAGAAAACGAAAGCGGCTACGGCAATTTCCTTGTGCCGGCAGCAGACGAAAATTATCAGAATCTTTTAAATGAGGTTTATTCGCTGAACGCAGACGCGTATAACACTTCGGCAATAGACGAGGTTGTTAAGGAAAACAACAAGCAAGAAGCGGTTATTGTTAACGGAAGAACTGTTTACGGCTATGATTACGATACGGGAATTAAAGAAATTGAATCAGCCATTACCGACAACATTTATTACTACAACGTTCAAGTTAACGGCAGTGACAAAACGGTTAAATACCTTGTAAAGAGCGGTGATTCGTTTGCTCTTCAGGATAACGAGCCGAACCCCGAAACAGATAAGGAAAAGATGTTTGTTTACGGCGACGCCGTTACGGTTGACAGCGGCAGCGGTTCATCTGTTGAATGGTATTGCACGGTACAGGCAAAGAACACCGGCACAGAGCAAAAGCCCAAATATCTGCTTGCTGCTGAGAGCTGCAGCTTTAACGTAAGAGGCGATACAAAGCTCTACATCGGCGATTTATCGAACGAGGCTACAGAACAGGTTAAGATAACATTTATCAACAACAAATACGTTCAAAACACTGTTGCGTTTGACTATGCAGAGAAAGGTCAAGCATATTCTCTTGCGAATTCCACAGCGCCAAACCGTATGTTCTACTCCATAGACAAATTCATTGTAATGAAAGACGGAGCGCCGACTGATGAATCGTATACAATTTCCGATTCTCCGACATTCAGTGAGGACACTACTCTTCTTATAACCTACAAGCCGATAGAGAGCGAATCTACAGGCGATTACAAAATTGTCACACTTCGCCACGACAACGACAATCAGTTTGACTCTCAGGACGTTAAATACAACCAGCTTGTGACGGTTAAGAACGATACAAGCGGTGTATCAGCGCTTATGGATTATGACACCGGCAAACTACTTCGCTACAGCGGTAATGATTACACTTTCTATGCCTGTCAAGATCTTAATGTTAAACCCCTTACAATGGATGCTTACAGTACCCTTTACAAGGATAACGGCGGAGATGGCGATGAATACTTTGACGTATCCATAACTAAAGCACCGATCATTTCGGGCAAAAGAGCGCAATTTGTTGGTTCGTTTGCCGAAACAAAAGCACACACATACGACATTGTGGGCGCGGGCATAGTGCTTGACGCAGGCGCTATTAAGGATGCAGACTACACGCCTCTCGGAACTCTAACGCTGGCAAACGTAAACAGAGATAAAAACATTCTCAATCTTTCCGTTCCGATTTCATCTGTTATGGACACAAATCAGTTTGCCGTTTCAATAGGATTCTCATCTTTGAGTGGCGAAGCAAAAATTTCCTACGTTGCATACATCAGCTACAAAGACGATGAAGGAAATCTGAAATATGTTTATTCCAACGTTATTTCGGGCGACAACATTGTGTTGAAATAAGGAGGCAAGCTGATGAAAAGAACGTATAAAGAACCTGAAATTGAAATTCTTGAATATGAGATAAAGCATATGGTAGGCACCGATTTGGTCAGCGGAGATGTTCAATACGGTGAGGGCGTCATCGACGGTCCGGAATTTTAATTGAGGAATGAAACAAGAATACCCCCTCCTTTCGGAGGGGGTAAACATTTTTTAAACAGGCGTAATTCAATAAACCACGCAAAAAAGGGGCGAATTCAACCGCCCCCTTTTTTATACTATCTGTGTTTCATCGCGTTTGAGTTCATAACAAAGCGAAGCACGTCTTTTGCGCAGCTTTGCATTTCTCCCAAAGTTATTCCGTTTTCCGTGCCGTATGTTTTAAGCAGTGTTCCGTCGCACTTCTGCCTGCCCACTCTTTTTCCGCCGGGCATAAGCACGTCAACTCCGGCTCTGACTCTATACGCGTTATCGCACAGATTAGGAAATTCAGGGCTCTTTTGCGATTGCATCCACCAATCGGTTATAACGCATCCCTCAAAGCCCCATTCGCCGCGCAAAATCGTTTTGCAAAGCTCATACTGATAATGACCGTAAACGCCGTTTATCTTATTATATGAAGTCATTATATTGCCGGGCTTTCCCTCTTTAACGCAAATTTCAAAGCCCTTTAAATAAATTTCTCTCAGCGCTCTTTCAGAAAGCCGTGAATCGTTTTTATTTCTTCGGAATTCTTGATTATTGCAGGCAAAATGCTTTGGGCACGCCGAAACGCCGTTTTTTTGAAGTCCCTTAACTGCCGCCGCCGCTATTTTCCCCGTTAAAAACGGATCTTCCGAAAAATATTCAAAATTTCTGCCGCACAGCGGATTCCTATGTATATTCATTCCGGGGGCGAGCAAAACATCGCTTTTTTTAACAAGCATTTCACGTCCAACCGCCTCATACACCCGCGAAACAAGCTCTTCGTCAAAAGTGCAGGCAAGCAGCGTTCCGATAGGAACAAGCGAGCATGAATTTTTTATGCGTATTCCCGATGGACCGTCGGTTGTTGTTACCGCGGGTATTCCCTTCTCTCTCAGCGATTGCAAAACTCCGCCGTAGGTTCCCGCGTTTCCCGCGGCTCCGAGCGGGCTGTTCATAGTGTAATCGCCCCTTGTAATCGCCTCAAGCTCATCCAAATCAAGCTGGGCAACAAAATCGTTTATATCAATTTCGCCCGATTTCACCTGACTGAGCTTATAGCCCTTATCGCCGCTAAATTCAACGCTCTTTGGCAAATTTGTTAAAATGATATCTTTGAGCCTTGTTGTTGCCGTGCTGACAGGCGCCTTGGCAGGTATCCTTTTGCCGTTTTTATCTCTTGCAACATAAATGTCAAACGGTTCCTTAGGCGCGGCTGCCTCGGAAAGCTGCTCAACAACAGATGTTTGCTCCTGTTTATAAGTATAAACAAGCTCCGCGCTCCTAACATTTTTGCCAAGATAAAACCCGTAATCTCCCTTTTCTATCACATATGATGATTTATGACCCGTTTTGCCGCAATCGTCATACGAGGAAAGCGCTTTCGCGGGCACGAAAAGATTCAGTGTTTCCTCCTCGCCGGCGGCGAGCTCCTTCGTTTTTGCGAAAGCAGCCAGCACACGAGAGGGATTGCCGAGCTCTCCGCACGGCTTTTCAACATAGAGCTGCAAAACTTCTTTGCCGCTTGTTTTTCCGATATTTTTCACGTTTGCGGCAAACGCAAAGCCGCCCTTCTCCTTTTTGGCGGAAACGAAATCCACGGAAAAATCGGTATAAGAAAGACCAAAGCCGAAAGGATAAAGCACCGTTTCCTTTTTAAAGGTTTCAAACCAGCGGTAACCGACGTAAATATCCTCTTCATAATTATTGAAATTTCTGC
>CANRMJ010000016.1 GCA_947631705.1 uncultured Clostridia bacterium | reverse complement strand
CTTTTTTTAAAAGTTTAATAGCATCATCAATATTTTGATTAATAGTGCTAGGGCATTCGGCTGTATAATCAAATTCATTATTTACAGAACAAAATGGATTTTCTACTTCAGAATCATATTCAACATAATTAACATAAGATAATGAATCATAGTAATCATATGCTTTACTCGCAGTTTCAGCATTTTGGAATTGAAGAACATAAAGTCCCTCAATTCCTGTTGCCACATCAACTGCGTCCATAGAATCAATTTTCTTATTACTGCTTACTATTAATCTGTTAGAAACATCATACTCTTCCGAACTCATTTCTTTAAGCTCATCGGCAAATTGATATGCTTCTTCTTTTGTAATTTCATCAACAGAAGGTTCATAACTATCTGCCGCCAATGCAACACTGCTTGGTATAAAGATTAATATTGATAATATAATTGATAGTATTTTTTTCATAATCTGCACCATCCTAAAATAAATTACGGAACATAGATAACGCTTTACTATTTGTTTGGAAAGAAAACATTACTCATGTTTTAAAAAAGTCTTAAAAACAGGTAACAATATTATAATCAGTCCAACAAGCCGAAACGAAGCGGAAAAATTATCAAAGTATGTACAGAATTGCATTTCAGTTGTACCATCAATATTGATATTTGCCAATATATTCCCCAGATTTGCAGAGGAAATAATTATTATCAGACCAATAATTAAACAGATTACAATTTGAACTTTTTTCATTACATTCACCTTCTTTTCAAGCAAATTTTTATGAATTTAATTTATCTGCCGATTAATTTTAAAATATCGTTTTTTCAATATTTTTTCAATAGATATTGCAAAACTATGCTATAAAAACGACAAAAAAAGCACTTTAATCAAAAAAACAGTATTGACATCATTAGAATATTATTCATTATACAAATCGGGGCGTTTTTATTTTACACTTTTTGAAATACAATGGTTAAGTGAAATCTGTGTTCATCCCCATCATAAAACCACTCATATTTGCCATTGTTCTTTTTTGTGTATTTTTGAATTATTTTTGTTCCGAAGCCATGATTGCTTGTATTAAATTTTGTTGTTATTAATTGTTGATTATTATGCTTTGGGGGAATATCACAGGAATTTACAACGCTTAGCAAATCCATATTATTTATATGCCTTAGTGAAAACTCTATCAATTTTTCTTCGCTGGATTTAGCTGCTTCAACGGCGTTGTCAAGAATATTATTAAGAATTACGGATAATTCCGAATCATCAATATAAGCCAAATCGGCGGTTTTCACCTCATAAACAAACTTAATGTTATTATTTTTGCATACCACTATATATTTACTTATAATTAAATCAAGCATTTTATTGTTTGATATTTTAATTATATTTTTTTCTTCAAGTTCAGGATAAATTTTTGAAATATAATTTTTAACATCTTCTATATTTTCAAAATTACTGAGAGCCATATAGTGATGCTTTGTATCGTGAAACATCATTTGCAGTTCGTTGTTTTGATGCTGCAATATTTCAAGATACGTTTGATTTAAGTTATAAAGCCTTTTTTCAGATTCAAGCTCGTTTATCTTTTTTTCCTTATTCGCAATCAGCTGATAATAAATAAATATAAATATACTTGCAAAAATATATAAAACGCTGATAACCGTGGTTGCTATCTTATAAGAAGTTGAAACTTCCGTGTTAAGCGCCGTGAATAAAAAAACAGCGCAAGACGCTATTGTTAAAACAGGAAAAATAAAAAGAGGCAAAAACTGTTTGATATTATTGTTTTTATGACCGATCCTTACAATTATTAAAGACAACAATTGAGCCAGTATAAAATAAGCCAATTTGCATGCCGACACGGAAATTATAAAAATATGTATGTCGTTTTTATATCCGTTCGTTGGTAAATGCAGTATTAATGAAAACAAAAACACAGTTATTATTTCCGTTGAAAACATCAACGCATCAAGAATAATGCTGAGAATCATTGCGTTTTTAAATGAAATATCAAAGCAAATCAAAGCATAGGCAACATTAATCAAAAAGAATACCGTTAAATTTATTATTTCTTTTTCAAAAATATTGAATATAAACGAGCTTGGTACAAAAAGCAACAAACCGATTAAAAGAATCAGTAAATTTGATTTCAGCTTTTTTTCATATATTCGCGAGAAGAAACAGAATGAGGTTAACATTCCGAAAATGTAAACAATTATCATTACAAGAGATTGCAGCATTATTTTCCCTCCATAAAACGCATAAACTTTTTATAAAAGTCTGCTTGCCGGTTTCTTGCTATATTTACCGCATATTTATTATCAAGAATAATGCAATTCCTTTTGTATGACGTTATATAATTAAAATTAATAATATAGCTTTTATGCGGCGATATAAATATTGTGCTTGCAAGATTATCCCGCCAAAAGCTCATTTGATGGTCGGAATGGTATTCCTTGGCGTGTGTAACAACCTTTGTTTTTCTCTTTTCAATTTCCACAAATATTATATCCTGCGCCGAGATGCGCTCCGTATTTTTACGGTCTTTAAGATAAAAATTTATTGTTGAATTATCAATTCTCTTTATCGCGTCTTTCAAGCCTTTATAAAATCTTTGGGAATCAATCGGCTTTTCAAAAAACCTAACGGCGTTAAGATTTAACGCGTCGTCAAGATATTTTCTGTGGGCAGTAACATAAATAAGAATGATATGAGGATTTATTTTTCTTAATTCCTCGCCAAGTTTTATGCCGTTAATATTGTTCATTTCAACATCAAGAATGGCAATATCAAATTTTATGTTGCTTTTCAGCAGCTCTTGAGAATCAGTAAATATGCTTTTCTCAAAGTCTATATTATTGTCTGTTGAAAAGGAATCCAAATGATGAGCTATATCATCAATATAAATTTGTTCATCATCACATATTGCTATTCTCATAACTACCTCGAAAAAATAAAAGTTCGGGATATGCCCGAAATCAATATAACATATTATTTTTCTTTTTTCAATTCCGTCTTATATCCGTCAATTCTTTTTCTTATGGGGCTATTGTAAAACCAAAATCGGATATTCAGACAGAAATAAAATTAAATGGACAATTTTCTGTAATGTTGCTATAATATTATAAATAATTTATAAACCAATCGGAGTTTCAAGAGGACAGTATTATGGATATATCAACTTTTAAATGGACAAGGCAGCCTAAAGAATATCATTCAGACAATAACAGAGTGGAAATTGTAACGGCACCGTATACCGATTTGTGGCAAAAAACATATTATCATTTTCAAAATGACAATGCGCCTGTTTTTCAAATGGAAACAGATAAAAAATTTTTTAGTTTTACAGTTAAAACGGATTTTTCCGAAAGCAACCATAGGTTTGACCAGTGCGGAATTGTTATGTATTTAGACAGCGACAATTGGCTTAAATGTTCTGTTGAATATGAAAATGAGAATTTTCAGCATTTGGGCAGCGTTGTGACTAACGGAGGATATTCCGATTGGGCAACCACCGCTATCTCCGCTTCAATAAAAACCATGTGGTATCGTTTCAGCAGGCGGGAAGACGACTATTGCATCGAATGTTCCGAAGACGGAATAAGCTTTAGCCAAATGCGTATTTGCCATATGAACAAAGGAAACGGCAAAATTCAATTTGGTATTTATGCATGCTCTCCTGAAAATTCTTCATTTAAAGCCGTTTTTACAGATATGAAATTAACCGATTGTCAATGGAAAGCCCATAACGGGCAGCAACCCGACTAAAGTAAATAACATATATTGAAAACGATATGATTGATTGCTCATAGTTATGTTACAGTTGTAACAGAATCAGTCTGTTAGCCGACAGATAAAATACGGGGACGGAATATGAAGATAAAAACTTTTAAAAACAAAGCAAACGAATGTACTGTTCGGAAAATATACGATTTTGACGGTTTTGACGCGGTATATGTTAACAGTTCGGATAGATATCAGCAAAAAGATTATGACAGGATATTAAATACAGAGCGGAAAAAAAGCATAAATTTATGGTCTTGGAAAAATGATATAGCCACTGCCGAACTTGCCATACTGTGCGCCGATAAAAATCTAAACGGCGTTACTGTTAAAGCTTCGGATTTAATTTGTGAATCGAATATTCTCCCGTCCTCACTTGTTAAATTATCATTTATAAAAGAGGTTAAGGCATATACAGGTCACGCGGGCTGGTATGCAAACAATTTGTTTAATAAAATGCCGCGAGGTGAAAGAGAATACTTTCCTGAGGTCATTTTTTCCGATGAGCCCGTATCATTATGCAAAGGCAAATTTCAATTAGTTTGGGCGGAAATCTCTGTGCCAAAAGATTCATTGCCCGGAATTTACCGCGGAACAATTACGGTTTCCGCCGATGGGATAGGCAAAAAAATTGATCTTGATTATGTTCTTGAAGTGTTGGATATCACAATGCCCGACGCGCAAAATTATTTATTTGATGTGGAATACTGGAGTCACCCGTACAATGTTGCATATTATTATGATGTTGAACCTTTTTCAGACGAGCATTTAAATATTTTAAAGCAGCATATGACTGTTTATAAAAATCTCGGCGGTCACGCGGTTACGGCAAGCATTGTTGAAGAGGCGTGGGGAGGTCAGACTTACGGTTTCAACAGACCTATTCACTATCCTTCAATGATAAAATGGATAAAAAATGCCAACGGCGATTGGAAATTTGATTTCACTCAATTTGATAAATGGATTCAATTAAACAAAGATTTAGGAATTGCCGATAAAATTATATGCTACAGTATGATGCCCTGGAATAATATTGTTAGATATTATGACGAATCAAAGAAAAAAGAAATGAAAATCAAGGTTGATACCGCTGTTAAAGAAAAGTATAACAAGATTTGGATGCCGTTTCTCAAAACATTCATTAAGCACCTTGACGAAATGGAATGGTTTGATTGCACCTATATCGGTTTTGACGAGCGCCGCAACATGGAAACGGCAATTGACTTAATTTCCTCCATTAAAAACAAAAACGGTCATTCGCTTAAAATATCGGCGTCTTTCAACGATTTTAAAAGAAATACGTCTATCTTTAACAGGCTTGATTATGCCTCTGTGGGGCTTCAGCAAATCAGAGATAATTTGCAGGATTTTAAGAATCGGGTGCAGTTGAGAAGAAATAACAAACAGCAAACAACGCTTTACACGGCAACAGATCATATTCCTAACAGCTTTACGAAATCCGTTCCCGTAGAAAGCTATTGGACAATTATGTTTGCCGGCTCTTTAAATACAACGGGATTTCTCAGATGGGCATATGACGCATGGGTTGCGGATCCCCTGGAGGAGTCTACTCACTGGTCTTTTCCCGCAGGCGATTGCTTTCTTGTTTATCCGTCCTTCAGGGATGATAAAAAACCTGAAAGCAAATTATCCCTTCGGCTCGCAAAGCTCGACGAGGGCGTGCGTGATGTTAACAGGCTTTATATATTGCGCGAGGGCTCCCCTGAAATTTCTGCTGAGGTTGAAAAGCTTTTTTCAACAATAAAGGGTCAAGATGAAAACAGTTATGAATTTTATACAATGAAAAAATCTAATTTTTGGGGACGAACAGCCAAATGGCTGACTGAATACGGAAAAAATCAGATGATATGCGATATGCAAAAAGCTAAACAGAGAATTTATGAAATCTCAAAATTATATTGCAATACGGAAAACAATACATAAAATCAGTCTGAAAATATTTAACAAGCAGTAACATATTGAACACGATATAAAACCGAAATCATTAGGAAGATTGAATAAATGATTAAACTGACAAAACCTCTAAAACTGAACGAAGGCGATATCATTGCCACTGTTAGCCCCTGCTTTGGTATTTCAGGCAATCCCGATGTTTTATGGAAATACACTATCGGAAAAAGACGTCTTGAAGATATGGGCTTGCAGGTGGCAGCCGCTCCGAATTCTCAGAAAGGCGAAGAATATCTGCAAAACAGCCCGCAGGCTCGTGCCGAAGATCTGATGTGGGCATTTGAAAATAAAAACATAAAGGCTATTATTGCAAATATTGGGGGCAATGACAGCGAAAAGGTTCTGCCGTTTTTAAATTCAGACATTATAAAGCAAAATCCAAAAATTTTTATAGGCTACTCCGATGTTATGAATTTTCATTTGTTTTGCTATAAGACGGGGCTTTCTACTTTTTACGGTCACAATCTATTGCCCGTAATTGCCGAAACGCCCGAATTTCATCCTTACAGTAAGAAATGGTTTAAAAAGGTTTTATTTGACAGCAGCGTTATAGGAGAAATAGCACCGTCAGCGCAATATAGCTGTGACGAAAACAACTATTTTGACAAAAGCTATGCCAAAACTTATAAAAATGACAACGGTTTTCTATGGATTCAGGGCACAGGGAAAGCTACGGGAAAGCTCTTTGGCGGACATATGGGATTAAAAGATTTCCCGGGGCTTACAAGCAGTGACTTTGAAGATTCGATTTTGTTTCTTGAGGATATAACGGTATTCTTTACACCGAAAAACCTTTCCGATTTTGTTGATTGGCTCGGTCAAATAGGCGCGCTTCAAAAAATCCACGGATTGATTATCGGTAAATTATGCAATGATGTTCCCTTTTTTGAGCACAAAAACGCTTTACTTGAAATTGTAAACAACAAATACGGGCTTAAAAATTTGCCGATTGTTGCAAATATGAATTTTGGGCACACCTCACCGATTTTTATACTGCCTTACGGTGCTGCCGCTGAAATTGATTGTGATAACCAAAAATTTACAATTACCGAAAGCGGGGTTATTTAACAAACATAATCTTTAGACATAAGCCGTTTTTTTTTTGCTGAATAGTTTATTCCGCAATAAATTTCAAATGTTTTGTTTTCATTGTATACACTTTTTGCATAAAAACGATAGTTTTTATTGAATTGCTTTTGTTCATAAGTTATAATTATTTTATTAATCCGGCATTTTTTATTACAAAAAAGGAGATAATTTATGGAAAAAAGCGGTAACAGAAATTCATTTACAGGCTCAATCGGCTTTGTGCTGGCGGCAGCCGGCAGTGCGGTCGGTTTGGGAAACATATGGCGTTTTCCGTATCTTGCCGCAAGAGACGGCGGAGGCACATTCCTTTTTGTATACATAATTCTTGCCCTTACCTTTGGCTTTACACTCCTCATTACAGAGGTGGCAATAGGCCGTAAGACAAAGCAAAGCCCCCTCACCGCTTATGGTGTTCTTAGGAAAAAATGGAGAGGTCTCGGCGTGATTGCAAGCCTTGTACCCGCGATAATACTTCCTTATTACTGCGTTATAGGCGGCTGGGTAGTAAAATATCTTTTTACTTATCTTACCTTCAGCGGCGCCGAAACAACTGCCGACGGGTATTTCACCTCTTTTATTTCCGAAAAAGCGGAGCCCGTTATAATGCTTCTTATCTTTGTTATTGCGGTGGCTTTTATAGTTTACCGAGGCGTAAATAAGGGCATAGAGCGCATTTCAAAAATACTGATGCCTATATTGCTTGTGCTTGTTATAGTTATAGCTGTTTTCTCAATAACAATCAGCCATACGGACGAAAGCGGAATCACAAGAACGGGTTTTGAAGGTCTTGGAATTTATCTTATTCCCGATTTCAAGGGTATGACGCTGCAAAAATTTATGTCTGTTATTATGGACGCGATGGGTCAGCTTTTCTTCGCGATGGTTCTGTTTGCTGCGCTGACAAGCGGTGTTTCCATAATGGAGACGGTTGTTTCCTGCTTTATGGACAAATTAGGTATGGCACGCCACAAAGCTGTTGTTATTGTTACTCTCATTTCTACGGCTATAAGTATTGTTGTGTGCTTTGGCTACAATCTTCTCTATTTCAACGTTACTCTGCCAACAGGCGCTCAGGCACAGCTTTTGGATATTCTTGATTACATAAGCAACAATCTGCTGATGCCCATTGTGGCGATTGCCACCTGTATCCTTGTGGGTTGGATCATAAAACCAAAGACCGTTATTGATGAGGTTGAAAAAACAAAAGTCAAAATGGGTCGAAAGACACTGTATCGTGTTATGATTCGTTATATAGCACCCGCAATGCTCGCCGTTCTTTTTACAAAATCGTTGGGAATATTCTGATTTACTCAACTAATAAATATAAGGAGGAATTTCAGTGAAAAATATAGAAAGAATTTTATCCGTTGTTCTTGCGGCGGCACTTTCGGCAACAGGCAATATGTTTGCATTTGCCGCTGAAAAGAAAAGCCCTTCGGTTGAATCAATTACGTTTCCCGATATTAATCAAATAAGCTCGGCTCAAATCTCCGAGCCCGGAGAAAACAAAATCCCGTTAATCGTTAACGGCAAAAGTGATTATATAATTATTGTGCCCAACGGCTGCAATAACTCTCTTTTAGAATCAGCCGAAACTCTTAGTGATGTTATTGATGAAATGACCGGGGTAAAGCTGCCTGTAATTCGAGAAAGTGAAAATAAAAAATCAAATAAATATATCTGCATTGACACCGCCTTAAACACGGCGCGCCCAAACGACAGTGATATTGCGGACGGATACCGCACCGTTGCGGACGAAAACGGCATTTTCATCTGCGGCGCAACAGAATCGGGTTCAAGAAACGGCGTTTACGCGTTTATTGAGAACGCCTTGGGCTGTGTGTTCTTAACACCTGACGAAACTTATATTCCGAAATGCTCAGACTTATGGATTTATAAAACAAACGAGATTTCTAAGCCCTCCACATTATGGAGAGATGTCTATTCCTATGAAACGGCTCAGAATAAATGGGCAGCCAAGCTGCGCCTGAACGGCATTGATGTTGAAACTGACGAAACAGGGCTTAACATTGAAGAACTGCAATATGAAGGCTGGGGTACCTGGTGCCACAACTGTTATCAGTATCTTTCGCCCGATGACTACTTTAACGAGCATCCCGAATATTTTTCGGAAAAAAACGGTAAGCGTGTTACAACCTATAAAGGCCGTGACGCGTATCTCTGCCTGAGCAATCCCGATGTTTTTGAAATAGTTAAAAACTCGCTTGCCGAAAAAATCGCGGAAAATCCCGATCAGCTTTACTGGGATTTCAGCGGAAACGATAATCCGAGCCTCGCCGGCTGTGAATGCAGCAAATGCAAAGCGGCGGACAAGGCCGCCGGAGGGACAGGTATGGGCACTCTGCTCCCGTTTCTAAATAAACTTGCACAGGCTTTCCCGGACAAATATATTTCTTCACTTGCATATCTTCACACGCTCAAAGCTCCGAAAAATATAAAAGCGGAGCCTAATGTTGTTATAAAGCTTTGCTCTATGCCCGGCGATCAGGCATCATCATATTATGACGGAGCAAACTCAAATTCCGAAGAATTCAAAACACAGGTTGAGGAATGGTCGAAAATCACAGACAAAATCGTTGTGTGGGATTATGTTGTTAATTTCTCTCATCTTCTTATGCCGTTTCCGAACTTCGCTGTTCAGGCAAAAAACCAAAAATTTTACGAGGATAATAACATAATAGGAATTTTCCATCAAGCGTCAAGAGAAAAGGGCGGCGAGTTTGCGTGCCTGCGCGCATATGTTTTATCACATTTAATGTGGGAAGGCAGTAATATGAACGTGGCTGATTGCGTTTCAAAATATTTATGCGCCTGCTACGGAAAAGCGGCTCCAAGCGTTATTGAATATATGAATTTATGCGCGTCCGAGCTTTGTAATTCAAATAAGCCGCTCGGTTTGTACGACGGATTGATGAATCACTACAACGGCTATTTATCACCCGATAACATAGATAAATACAATCAAATAATCAGCAGCGCCAAAGAGGCGGCAGCCGATGATTCGGTTGTATTAAGCCGTCTTGAGGAAATTGAATTATCTGTTGCATATGCAACCGTTTTGCTGCCCAAGATTAGTGATGAAGAACGCCAAGCGGCTTTAGACACCGTTAATTATATCTGCGGCAAAAAAGGAATCACAATGGTTTGCGAGTGGGACAGCCTTGAAAACTTTAATCAAAGCAGCCTGAAAAGCACGGTAAAGGCTGAAAAACAAGGTTTAAGAACTCCTTATTATATAGGGATCGGCGTTGTCGCGGCCTGCGGGGTTATTGCGGCGGGCGGATTGATTTTTAAATCAAAAAAGAAAAAACATTCCAGTTAACTTTCTCTGCTCGAAAGCGGCATTGCGAAGAATCTCATTCGTGCTTTAAAATTAAACCAACCCGAATCCTCTTTTAAGTCTCCCCTATTCAATTCCCGCGCTGCGGATAGCAAAAATGTTTTTGTTAATTGTTTTCATAAATTTCCTTTCACAAATATTTAAAACGGCTGAAAGCGTGTTATGCTTTCAGCCGTTTCTTTCAAATTACATCTTTAAGAAAACAACATCATAATCTTATAGCCATATATGCTGATGAGGCGCCTTTCTGCTTTCAATATTTTTCGGAAAGCATTGTGCCGTAAACGGCATATGCCGTGCCTGCTGCGTCTGTGTAAATTATATAAGGACGGGCACACGCGGGAGCGCTCATATCCGTTACACCGTAGGTGAGAGCAAACTGCCCCTCAGGCGACTTATTGTTGTTTTTAATCTGCTTAACGGTTGAATCCGCGTTGCCCTGAACCGTTCCTACATTTTCAAGAACAAGGTCGCTCTCGTTCATATCCTTGCCGTATATAAACCCTGATTCAACAAGCGTGTACCCATCGGGCACGAAACGCGTTGCAAGAAACTTAACTTTAAAATCATCGCCTTTCGTTTCGCTTATTGAAACAACCGCAGGAGCGGAATCGGTTTCTTCCGTATCATAGCTGATTGTTAAATCCGAACCGCAGCAGAATTCATATTTATCTCCGTAGCCGACAACGGCATTATTGATTTTCCACAACGCGGCGGTTTCATTCTTTGGAGTAACCGTTACCACATCGTTATATTTAGCCTCCGCACTATCCTCATACTGATGCCCGCCTATTGTAATATAGCAATCGGGAGCGTTAACCGTATAACTCTGCGTTGCATCCACCTCATAATATGCATAGACTATTCCGGAGGTTTTATAAGCCTTAACATCTTCAAGAGTATCAGACCATCCGGCAAATTTCATGCCGGAATATACGGGAGTATCGGGGAAATTGAAGGATTCCTGCTCAATGGCGACGCTGTCGTAAATCGCGATAACATTACCGTACATATCAACAAACGTAACGTGAAAGCTTTCATCACCTGTTTCATCAAAAATCGGCAAATATGTTGCATCCGCAAACGCTGTTGTTGTGTAAGTGGAATCTGTTGAAATCAGCTTGCCTTCGTATGACCAGCCCACAAATTCCGCGCCTTCATACGAGAAAGCGGAAAGCGTGTAACTCTTGCCGTACTCAACCTGCCTTGTTTCGACACCGCCAAGCGCGATAGGCTCGCCGTTCAGCGTAACAGAGCCGAGACTTGAGGCAATAACCGTAACATACGTTGCAGTTGCGGGAATAATAACTTCCTTTTCCTCGGTGAAAGTCTGATTATCAAGAGTAACACAAGCCGTGTAAATCATTATGCCGTTTTCCGTGCGCGACGGAGGATTTTTAACCTTGCTTGTAACAGTTGCCTGCGCGCTTGCTGTGTGGTTTTCATCATTAGCGCAGGTGAAATACGCCGTTGCGCTTAAATTATCATCCGCCCATTCAAATACGGGGTTGTTCCATTTGTGCCCGCTCTCCACCTCCGCGGAGGTTCTGTTGCCCGCCTTGTCTGTGGCAACAATCGTCTGCCTGCCGTTTCCGGGGAGTACAAACGTGCCGTTTTCCGCAAGCTCGATTTCTTCCCCGTCAACTGTTACGGAATCCAAATATTTATCCTCAACCTTAACAGTTTTCGGCTCACATTTTTCTTTTCCGTCTACTATAACAGATATAACCGGCGAAACGGAATCAAGAATAATTCCATCTGAGGAATAATAACCCGTGTTGCCTGTTTTATCAGTTACTTTAACATAAACTATATATTCATCGTCCGTTTCTAAATCAATTCCGCCCGTGTATTCAGTCCACTCAACTGTTTTTTCCAAATCTGCCTGTTGAATTGCCGTATCCGAAATATAATAATAAATTTTATCGGTGCCCGATTTTGAGTCTGTGGCTGTTATTTCAGCCTGTTGGCGGTTGTTAAAGAACGTGCCGAAGGTTATATCGCTCAGAAGTTCATTCCATGAATGTTCGCCAACCGTTATCTTTGCCTGCGGAGCGTCAAAATCGGTTTTTACAACAACGCTGTCGGAGATTCCCGTTGACAAAGAGGCGGTAACTGTTATTTCCTCTGCTGTTTCATATCTAAACAGAGTGAGTATTCTGTCCTCAATAAACGTACCTCCATAGTTGTTCCCGGAGACGCTCCAAATTACGGAGTTTGAGAGATCATATTCCAAAGGCTCTCCCGTGTAATCCTCAGGAAGAACAACTTCGCTGTCTACGGTGAAAGCAAGTTCGGAGAAATGGCTGATAAATAAATCGTCGTGCGGTTGTATGGAAAGATTATTCACCTGAACAGGCTGGATTTTGATATATTTATAAGCGCTCCAGTTGTCAAGAGGATTTCCGTTCCATTCAACAGGGGTTGTGCAGGGGGTTTGCTCCGTGTTTCCGTAGGTGAGATGAACAAACTCGCTGTCAAGATTATTTCCGTATTTGTCCTGTTCAGCCGCAAAGTACACCGGCATATATGTTCCTATCGCGCTTTCGGCGCCTGTTACGGTTAAAACTCCTCCGAGAACAATCAGCTTTCCATCTCCCGCCTCGTCCTGATAGATGCCTGTGCTGTTGCTCACAACATTAACAGCGCCTCCCGTAATTGTTATTTTGCAGTCATGCTCGCCGAGTCCCGAACTGCCCTGCCATTTGCTGTTTTCGGTGCCGTCTCTTAAACCTTCGCTAATTGCGTTTACAACACCGCCCGAAATTGAAACAGTGCTTTGACCTCCGCCGATTCCCGCAACTCTGTTGTTTACATTGTTTTTGGTTACACCTGTTACATTTCCGCCTGTTATAATGATTTTTCCGAGTAGGGCGCTTATACCTGAACCTCTCTCACTGACCGCGTTTACAACGGTGTTTTCTCCTGAAATCAGAACCCAGCCTTCAGTACCCGCTATTGCGTCTCCGTCAGCCGCGTTTACAGTTACATTGCCACCCGTAATTTCAACTTGATTTAAATCATTAACCTCTGTAGCAAGCCGTTCGCCGCCGATACCTGTTGCCTCACCTGTGCAGTTAACGGTTACCTGTGCGTTGTCCGTTATCTTAACAATGGCATAAGACGATCCATCTCCGGCGCCGATTCCGGAGCCTTCTCCGCTTTTGTAAACCGTAACATTAGCGTCTCCCGAAATTGATACCTCACCCTCACATGAATTCCAACCTGATGATGCGAATCCACCGCCGCCGATTCCGGCGCCGTGTTCAGTAAGCTTTGTAGCCGTTACATTTCCGCCTGTTATATTGATGTCCCGAGCATACCCGTTTGAACCGCCGCCTATCGCGGCGCCTCCCAAAGCGCCGACTGCCGAAACAGTGCCGCCGCTGATTGTAATATTCTCAACATAGCCTTCGGAACCTATCCCCGCGGCATAGTCGCCTCCGTAGGCTTTAACGGTGCCGCCGCTGATTGTAATGTTTTTAGCACGGCATCCACCGATTCCGGCATTATAATACTTTCCTGTTGCCGTTACATTTCCGCCTGTTATTGTTATATTTTCACCAAACCCCGAGTAACCTCCGCCGATTCCGGCGCCGCCTTTCGTCTTTCTGACATTGCCGCCCTCGGCTATTATCGTTCCTCCGGCAATAGTGATATATTTTCCATCAGCGTCAGGGTCACCTGAATTACGTTCCGTTGAATTTCCGCCGATTCCGGCGCCGCCGCCTTCATCATAAAAGCTGGAACCAGTGTATTCCAGACTCCTTGCAATAAGAGTTCCGTTTTCACTTCCGTCGCCGTCCGCGCTTGTTATAACAAGCGGACTTTCGGCTTTGCTTGCGGTTTTAATTCCGGCATATCCGACGCCGCCTATCGCGGTGTTTGTGTCTTTTAGTTTTATTGTAACCGCTCCCGCGTTTGTGAGATCTACCGCGGGAGAATTAGACGCCGCAATGTTGATTCCCGCCAGCGTGATATTTGCGTTTACACCCTGCGCAACTGTTATATAAGAAGCGGTTGCGGTTTCGGGATTCGTGTTACTGATTACGATTTCATCTGAAGTCAGCACTGTCAGTAAATTATTTTCATAACTGAAATCCGACGCGTCCGGCTCTTTTCCGTCTGACCGTGAAATCGAAAAAGGTCCCGCAACAACTGCCGACGGGTCAGCAGGCTCCGCGGCAAAAGCTGTTATTGAGGCGCTCGAAAGCACAAGCATTGCCGACAGCAGCAAAGATAAAATCTTCTTAAAACTCTTTTTACTCATAACAATTCTCCTTTTAATTTAAAATATTTATCAAAATAAATACAATTATTTTATAAACTAAAACGCCGCTCTTTTCAACAATTTAGGACAAATGTACCCAAAATCGGGAATAAACGCAGAAAAAAGTTCAAAAAAAGGGTTGACATATTAATAAATTGTTTTCTATATAAATCGAATCACTTTATTATAAAGTATCGCTTTTTCAATATTTATTCAAGTGAAATTGCAAAAAAGTGCTATAAAAACGACAAAAAAATCACTTTTATCAAAAAAATAATATTGACAACATTAATTATATTATATTATGACGTCAATATGATGTCAATATGAATTTTATTGTTTATTTTTGTATAAAATATTACGGGTGAGTAATATGGCTGCGAAATTTCCGCAATTTACATTAAGAATTCCTCAGAAACAATTAGACAAGCTGCATTATATTGCAGAATACAATGCCCGTTCCTGCAATCGTGAGCTTGAGCTATTGATAAGGCTGCATATTAATACTTTTGAAAAAGAGCACGGTGAAATATCCGAAGAAGATATAAAAGGTATGAATAAATAATTTCAACCGCCGACGAATAAAGGTTCTATAATAAATGTTGTGGCCGTGCCCCAACATTTAACATTGAGCCCTTTTTCCTCTGCCCTAATATTATTTAGCCTATAAAAAAAGAGCAGGTCAAAAGACCTGCTCCTAAATTTTTTATATTATTCTATTATTCGTTAATAGAAGTAACAACACCTGAGCCTACTGTTCTGCCGCCTTCACGGATAGCGAAACGAAGACCTTCTTCGATAGCGATAGGTGTGATAAGCTCAACGTTCATAACAACGTTATCTCCGGGCATACACATTTCTGTGCCTTCGGGAAGAGTAATAACTCCTGTAACGTCTGTTGTTCTGAAATAGAACTGAGGACGATAGTTATTGAAGAAAGGAGTATGACGACCGCCTTCATCCTTGCTCAATACATATACCTGACCTGAAAACTTGGTGTGGGGATGAATTGAGCCGGGCTTAGCGAGTACCTGTCCACGCTCGATTTCCGATCTCTGAACGCCGCGAAGAAGGCAACCGATGTTGTCTCCGGCCTCGGCATAGTCAAGGAGCTTACGGAACATTTCAATACCTGTGCACACTGTTTTTGAGATTTCATCTTTAAGACCAACGATTTCAACTTCTTCGCTGAGCTTAAGCTGACCACGCTCTACTCTTCCTGTGGCAACAGTTCCACGGCCTGTGATTGTGAACACGTCTTCAACAGGCATAAGGAACGGAAGGTCTGCCTTACGGTCGGGAGTCGGGATATAGGTGTCTACAGCGTCAAGGAGCTCACGAATGCTGTCGTAAGCGGGATCGTCGGGAGAATCAGCCTCAAGAGCCTTGAGAGCAGAACCCTTAATGATCGGTGTGTCATCGCCCGGGAATTCATACTCATCAAGAGTTTCACGAATTTCCATTTCAACAAGCTCAAGAAGTTCTTCATCATCAACCTGGTCAACCTTATTCATATATACGATGATATAGGGTACGCCAACCTGACGAGCAAGAAGAAGGTGCTCTTTTGTTTGAGCCATCGGGCCGTCTGTTGAAGCGATAACCAATATAGCGCCGTCCATCTGAGCAGCACCGGTAATCATGTTCTTGATATAGTCAGCATGTCCGGGGCAGTCAACGTGAGCATAGTGACGATTTTCTGTTTCATACTCAACGTGAGCAGTATTGATTGTGATACCGCGCTCTCTCTCTTCGGGAGCCTTATCAATATCGGCATAAGCCTCAAACTTAGCAAAGCCTTTGAAAGAAAGATACTTTGTAATAGCAGCGGTAAGTGTTGTTTTGCCGTGGTCAACGTGACCGATTGTACCGATATTTACATGTGGTTTTGATCGGTTAAATTTTTCCTTTGCCATTTGGGAATTTCCTCCTTAAAAAATACAATAGTGAAATTGTTAATGATATTTTATCAAAGCAAGCATAAAATATCAAGGGTTTTTAGTAATTTTATCAACAATTAGTCTTTTTTTGCTCTTTCGGAAATAATACCCTCCGAAATAGACTTCGGAACCTGCTCATATCCGTCCGGTTCCATTGTATACTGTCCGCGGCCCTGCGTCTTGGAACGAAGGTCGTTTACATAGCCAAACATTTCCGAAAGCGGAACGCGTGCGTTAACCTGCTTTGCGCCGGCTCTGTCTTCCATGCCCTGAATCTGACCGCGCCTTGAATTAAGATCGCCGATAACATCGCCCATATATTCCTCAGGCACAATAACGGTAACCTTCATCATGGGTTCAAGAATTACGGGATTGGCTTTCTTTGCGGCTTCCTTGAATGCCATTGAACCGGCAATCTTAAACGCCATTTCGGATGAGTCAACCTCGTGATATGAGCCGTCATAAAGCTCAACCTTGATATCAACCATATTGTATCCGGCAAGAACGCCGCTCTTCATAGCGCCCTGAATACCTGCGTCAACAGCTGGTATATATTCCTTAGGAATTGCGCCGCCGACAATTGAATTTATAAATTCATAGCCCTTGCCGATTCCGTTTTCATCAAGATTCGGTGAAATACGGATTTTAACGTGACCGTATTGACCCGAACCGCCGGTCTGACGTTTGAATTTGGTATCGGCAGACGATTCGCCGAGAATCGTTTCTTTATAGGCAACCTGCGGTGCGCCTACGTTTGCCTCTACCTTGAATTCACGAAGCATACGATCTATGATAATTTCAAGATGAAGCTCGCCCATACCGGCAATAATCGTTTGACCTGTTTCCTCGTCTGTATAAGCCTTAAAGGTTGGGTCTTCCTCAGCAAGCTTACTGAGCGCAATACCCATTTTTTCTTGACCTGCCTTTGTTTTGGGCTCAATAGCAACACGGATAACGGGATCCGGGAAATTCATTGATTCAAGAATTATCGGATGGTTTTCATCGCAAAGCGTGTCGCCTGTGGTGGTGTTTTTAAGACCTACCGCGGCGGCGATATCGCCCGCGTAAACAGTGTCTATATCTTCTCTGTGATTTGCGTGCATCTGAAGAATACGACCCATTCTTTCTCTGTTTCCTTTAACAGAGTTGTAAACCTGTGTTCCCGAATTCAGTGTGCCGGAATATACGCGGAAGAAACAAATTTTACCTACAAACGGGTCTGTCGCTATCTTGAAAGCAAGAGCGGAAAACGGTTCGCTGTCTGAAGAATGACGATCTTCCTCCTCGTCGGTATCGGGATTAATACCCTTAATTGACTGAACGTCGGTGGGAGCCGGCATATAATCAACAATCGCGTCAAGGAGCGGCTGAACGCCCTTGTTTCTGTAAGATGTTCCGCATGTAACAGGAACCATATTTCCTTCGCACGTGGCTTTTCTTATGGTTTTTTTGATTTCATCGGCGGTTAGCTCTTCACCCTCGAAATATTTTTCCATAAGATCCTCATCCTGTTCCCATATCGTCGTAATAAACCTCGGCATCCATAGAGATAAGGTCAATGATTCCCTTAAAGGTATCCTCCGCACCGATGGGAAGTTGAATCGGAACTGCGTTGCACTTGAATCTGTCCTTTACCATGTCAAGAACATTATAGAAATCCGCACCCATAATATCCATTTTATTAACGTATATCATACGCGGAACATGGTATTCGTCAGCCTGGCGCCATACGGTTTCGGACTGAGGCTCTACACCGCCCTTTGCACAAAGAACGGTAACCGAACCGTCAAGCACACGAAGTGAACGCTGCACCTCAACCGTGAAGTCAACGTGTCCCGGTGTGTCTATAATATTGATTCTATGCTTTTTCCAAAAACAGGTTGTAGCGGCGGAGGTGATTGTGATTCCCCTCTCCTGCTCCTGCTCCATCCAGTCCATAGTTGCGGCACCGTCATGAGTTTCTCCGATTTTATGGTTTATACCGGTGTAATAAAGGATACGCTCTGTGGTTGTTGTTTTACCAGCGTCTATGTGAGCCATAATACCAATATTTCTTGTCATTTCAAGAGATACTTTTCTTGGCATAATATCCTCCTAAAATTCAACAGAATTAATATCTGAAATGAGCAAATGCTTTGTTTGCCTCTGCCATTTTGTGTGTATCATCACACTTCTTAACCGCGCCGCCTGTTTTGTTAACAGCGTCCATGATTTCAGCGGCAAGACGTTCCTTCATAGTTCTTTCCGAACGCTGACGCGCATACAGCGTTATCCAACGCAAACCGAGCGTCTGACGTCTTTCGGCACGAACTTCAAGCGGAACCTGATAGGTGGCGCCGCCCACACGGCGAGCCTTAACCTCAAGAACAGGCATAACGTTTTCCATAGCCGTTTGGAATGCTTCCAACGGATCGTTACCTGTTTTTTCTTTGATAATGTCGAATGCGCCGTAAACAATTTTTTGCGCAACACCCTTTTTGCCGTCATACATAACGTTATTGATAAGGCGCGTCACGAGCTTTGAATTGTAAAGCGGATCCGGCAATACATCACGTTTAGCGATTTGGCCTCTTCTTGGCATCTTTCGCTTCCCTCCTTCATATTAATGAGTTCATAGGTACTCGAGTTTTCCCGTGGAGTCAACAAGTAGGTCATACCGCATTATATAATAGGTATAAACTATTGTTTTTCCAAAAGAATTAGTTTAAGGCTTACTTCTTGGCAGCCTTGGGCCTTTTAGCGCCGTATTTTGAACGAGCCTGCATTCTTCCGTTTACACCTTGAGTATCAAGCGTGCCGCGGATGATGTGGTAACGCACACCGGGGAGATCCTTAACACGGCCGCCGCGAACCATAACAACAGAGTGTTCCTGAAGATTATGACCAACGCCCGGAATATAAGCGGTAACTTCCATACCGTTCGTCAAGCGCACACGGGCGATTTTGCGCAGAGCTGAATTAGGCTTTTTGGGTGTTGCCGTTTTAACGGCAGTGCACACACCGCGCTTTTGAGGAGAATTGTTATCATTCATAACATTTCTCTTTGTGTTGAGGCTCTTTAAAAGAGCCGGCGCTTTTGCCTTTTTTTCAAGCGACTTACGTCCCGTTCTTACTAACTGATTAAAGGTTGGCAATAGTTTATCTCCTTTCTTTAGATTTATATACACATATTGCTTTATGAAATATGCGCATAAATCACAGCCCTAAAACAGACTGTCACTTAAACGCACATTCCGGGGCAGGCAGTTGCCTGCCCCGATAATGTATGCTTTTGCACAAATTCTGCAACCATATTTTGGTTAATATGACATATTTTTTCATTCGCCGAGGAAATATTATATCACTCAGTTGTGCTGCTTGTCAACAATTTTTGTAATTGTTCCAAATTCATTATTTCCTCCGCTCCTTCTGCCGAGAAATAGCTCGGAACAACGTCAACATCTCGGAACACATCCATACCTGTTCCGGCGGGAACAAGTTTTCCGATGATAACGTTTTCTTTCAGTCCGATAAGCGGATCTGTTTTTCCGCGGATTGCAGCGTCAGTAAGAACTCTTGTTGTTTCTTGGAATGATGCCGCCGAAAGGAATGAATCGGTTGCAAGAGATGCCTTTGTTATACCCATAAGAATAGGTGTGTAAGTGGCGTGTTTAAGCTCTTTTTCTCCGGCGGCGATTCTTTCGTCGATTATATCGTTTGCCTCGTCAACAGCGGAAACATCAACCATGGTGCCGGAAACGAGATCCGTATCTCCCGAATCTTCAACATTGCACTTTTTAAGCATCTGACGAACAATAACCTCAATGTGCTTATCGTTGATATCAACACCCTGTGTGCGGTAAGCAAACTGCACCTCTCTGATGAGGTAATTATAAACGGCCTCTTCTCCGAGAATTGCAAGAACGTCATGCGGGTTCTTTGAACCGTAAGTGAGCTCCTGACCCTTCTGAACGTGAGCTCCCTCAACTATATTTTCGTGAATTCTGAATCCGTAAGGAATAAGATATTTTCTTTCCTCCGCCGTTTCGGGATTTGTTACAACAATGTGCTCGGTTTTCTTTATTTCCTCAAATCTTACAACACCGTCTATCTCTGAAAGAATTGCATACTGCTTTGGCTTTCTCGCCTCAAACAGCTCCTCAACACGGGGAAGACCCTGCGTGATATCCTCTCCGCCTGCAATACCGCCCGTGTGGAACGTTCTCATCGTGAGCTGCGTGCCGGGCTCGCCTATGGACTGAGCGGCGATAATTCCAACAGCTTCTCCGACCTGAACAGGCTCATTGAACGCGAGGTTAGAACCGTAGCACTTGCGGCATACGCCGTGACGTGACTTACATGTGATAAGAGAGCGTATTTTTACTTCTTTTAAACCGGCGGCAACTATTGCGTCTGCGATTTCGGAAGTAATCATCTCATCGGGTGTTGCGATTATTTCACCTGTTTCGGGATTAACAACATTTTCAAGCGGATATCTGCCCACAAGACGCTCGTGAAGTGATTCAAGCTCGCGGTTTCCGTCCATTATCGCTTTAACCACAATACCTTCGTGGCAGCCGCAATCGTCATCACGGATAATAACATCCTGAGAAACGTCAACAAGTCGCCTTGTAAGGTAACCTGAGTCGGCGGTACGGAGAGCTGTATCGGCAAGTCCTTTACGGGCGCCGCGTGATGAAATGAAATATTCAAGAATGTTAAGTCCCTCACGATAGTTTGCACGAATCGGGATTTCTATTGTTTTACCGGCTGTGTTCGCGATAAGTCCGCGCATACCTGCAAGCTGACGGAGCTGAGCCGTGCTTCCGCGGGCACCCGAATCTACCATCATATGGATCGGGTTATGCGTTCCGTCAAAGTTTGAAGTGAGCTCATGCGTAACCTTATTTGTGCAATCTTCCCAAGCCTTGATAACGGCAGCGGAACGCTCATCGTTTGTGATGAGTCCGTAATTGTAGTTGATTGTGATTTCATCAACCCTTTTTTCCGCCTCTTCAAGATAAGTCTTTTTGGCTTCGGGAATAAGAGCATCGCAAACTGCAACGGTTGTTCCTGAAACAGTTGAATATTTATAGCCCTGAGCCTTGATAGCGTCAAGGGCAACGGAGGCTATTGAAACGCCATGCACGGAAATGAGTTTATCAACAATCTGACCGAGCTGCTTTTTCTTAACAACAAATCCGATTTCAAGTTCAAATTCGTTTTCGGGCTTTGAGCGGTCTACAAATCCCAAATCCTGCGGAATGGGATTGTTAAATATAATTCTGCCTATTGTTGTTGTGATTATTGCGGATCTGGTCACACCGTCAATATTCTTTATAATGCGGATTTTGGCGGGAGAATGCATACCGAGTGAACCCTCTTGATATGCCATCATTGCCTCGTCTTTATCCCTGTATATATTATATGTGCGGTAAATACCGAATTTATCAGCAAGATCTTTATCGCTGCAATCGCAGAGGAGTTCGGCGTTTGAAAGCTCACCGTTTGTTATTTCCTTTGCCTGTGCAAAAGAAAGTTCCTCTGTTCTGCCCGCGTCTTTAAAGAATCTCGGCTGTCCGGCCTCACCCTCTTTGAGCATTGTTAGGTAATACGAGCCGATTACCATATCCTGCGTGGGCACCGTAACGGGCTTTCCGTCGGAGGGTTTTAACAAATTGTTTGCCGCAAGCATAAGCATACGCGCCTCCGCCTGTGCCTCTGCTGAAAGCGGAACGTGAACAGCCATTTGGTCGCCGTCGAAGTCAGCGTTAAACGCTGTGCAAGCAAGCGGGTGGAGTTTGATTGCGCGACCCTCAACAAGTACGGGTTCAAATGCCTGAATACCAAGACGGTGAAGTGTGGGCGCACGATTGAGCATTACCGGGTGATCTTTGATTACAACCTCAAGCGCATCCCAAACAGCCGGATTCGCCGCGCGCTCAACCATCTTTCTTGCAGATTTAATATTAGAAGCTGCTCCTGTAGCAACAAGTCGTTTCATAACGAACGGCTTAAAAAGCTCTATTGCCATTTCTTTCGGAAGACCGCACTGATGCATCTTTAGTTCGGGTCCTACAACGATAACCGAACGTCCCGAATAGTCAACACGCTTGCCGAGAAGATTTTGGCGAAAACGCCCCTGCTTGCCTTTAAGCATATCGGAAAGTGATTTGAGCGGGCGGTTATTAGGCCCTGTTACGGGTCTGCCGCGGCGACCGTTATCAATAAGAGCGTCTACCGCCTCCTGTAGCATTCTTTTTTCGTTTCTTACGATAATGTCGGGAGCACCGAGCTCAAGCAGCTTTTTAAGACGGTTGTTTCTGTTTATAACACGTCTGTAAAGATCGTTTAAATCTGATGTTGCAAATCTGCCGCCGTCAAGCTGAACCATTGGACGGATATCGGGCGGAATTACGGGAATAACATCAAGAATCATCCATTCGAGTTTATTGCCGCTCTTATAGAACGCGTCAACAACGTCGAGCCTTTTGAGCAAACGAACTCTTTTTTGACCCGTTGCGTTTTCAAGCTCATCTGAAAGCTCTGCGCGAAGCTTTTCAATATCTATATCCTGAAGCAGAGCCTTGATTGCCTCGGCGCCCATTCCCGCTTTGAAATCGTCCTCATATCTCTCACGCATCTCAGCGTATTCTTTTTCGTTGAGAATCTGCATTTTTTCAAGCGGTGTATCGCCCGGATCGGTTACAATATAAAGCGCAAAATACAGCACCTTTTCAAGATAACGCGGGCTTAAATCAAGAACAAGACCAAGACGGCTGGGTATCCCCTTGAAATACCAAATATGAGAAACGGGAGCCGCAAGCTCTATATGACCCATGCGCTCACGGCGCACCTTCGCTCTTGTGATTTCAACACCGCAGCGCTCGCAGACCTTGCCCTTGTAGCGAACTCTCTTATACTTTCCGCAATGGCACTCCCAGTCTTTCATAGGTCCGAAAATTCTTTCGCAGAAAAGTCCGTCGCGCTCAGGTTTCAGCGTTCTGTAATTTATAGTTTCGGGTTTTGTTACCTCACCGTAAGACCATGCTCTTATCTGCTCCGGTGACGCAAGACCGATTTTTATTGAACTGAACTGGTTTTCATTTTCCATTTAAAAGCACTCCTTTAAAATAATGTAATGAGGATATCATATAGAATATAAAAAGTTATTCGTCTTCATTGTCTTCAAAATCGGAGTCGCTGAACATTGAATCATAACTCATATCCTGATCTGTTTCCTCGCTTTTACCCTCTGAATTTTCAAAGGAGAAACCGTCGCCTGCGTTTTCATAATCATTTACCTGAATAAACGCTTTATCATCTATCGGGTGGATTCCCGTGCCGTCGTCAAGATCCTGCTTGAGTTCAACCTCATTGCCTTCCTTGTCGTATAAGCGGGTATCAAGACCGAGAGCTTGCAGTTCCTTAAAGAGAACCTTGAAGGATTCAGGTGTTCCCGCCGTTGGAATGTTTTCGCCCTTAACAATCGACTCATAGGTTTTAACCCTTCCCACAACGTCATCCGATTTAACGGTGATGATTTCTTGCAGTGTATAGGCCGCACCGTAAGCCTCAAGCGCCCAAACCTCCATTTCGCCGAAACGCTGGCCGCCGAACTGAGCCTTACCGCCGAGAGGCTGCTGCGTAACAAGGCTGTATGGACCTGTTGAACGTGCGTGGATCTTATCGTCTACAAGGTGATGCAGTTTGAGGTAATACATATAGCCCACGGTTATCGGGTTATCAAATTTTTCACCTGTTCTTCCGTCTGTAAGAACAGTTTTACCGTCCTCGGAAAGACCCGCAAGACGAAGGCATTCGCGTATATCATCCTCGTGGGCGCCGTCAAATACAGGTGTGCACATTTTCCAGCCGAGCGCCATTGCGGCATAGCCGAGATGAACCTCAAGCACCTGCCCGATATTCATACGTGAAGGTACGCCAAGAGGATTAAGAACTATATCAAGCGGTCGGCCGTCCGGCAGGAAAGGCATATCCTCCTGCGGAAGAACGCGTGATACAACACCCTTGTTTCCGTGGCGTCCCGCCATCTTATCGCCCACTTGAATTTTTCTTTTCTGTGCGATATAAACTCTAACAACTTTGTTGACACCGGGATTCATCTCGTCGCTGTTTGCACGGGTGAACACTCTAACATCAACAACTATACCGTATTCGCCGTGGGGAACACGCATGGAGGTATCTCTTACCTCTCTCGCCTTTTCACCGAATATGGCTCTGAGAAGTCTTTCCTCGGCGGTGAGCTCCGTTTCTCCTTTTGGAGTAACCTTACCAACAAGAATCGAACTGCTGTGTACCTCGGCGCCCACGCGGATAATTCCGTCCGCGTCAAGATCCTTGAGCGCTTCCTCACCAACGTTTGGAATATCTCTGGTTATCTCCTCGGGACCGAGCTTTGTGTCACGTGCCTCAACCTCGTGTTCCTCAATATGAATAGACGTGTATACGTCATCACGAACCATTTTTTCATTTATGAGAACGGCATCCTCGTAGTTGTAGCCCTCCCATGTCATAAATCCGATGAGAGCGTTTTTGCCGAGCGAAATCTCGCCGTTGCAGATTGCGGGGCCGTCCGCAATAACCTGACCCTCTTCAACTGTCTGATGAAGAGAAACTATCGGGCGCTGATTAATGCAAGTGCCTTGGTTTGAACCGCTGAACTTAACAAGCTCATACCTGTCAACCTCGCCCTTTGCCGCGGTAATCTCAATTGTGTCGGCGTCTACCGCCGTAACCGTTCCCGCGCGCTTTGCTATAACAACAACGCCTGAATCGTAAGCCGCTTTATACTCCATACCCGTTCCTACTATCGGAGCCTCCGTTTTAAGGAGCGGCACAGCCTGACGCTGCATATTGGCACCCATAAGAGCACGGTTAGCGTCGTCGTTTTCAAGGAAAGGAATCATCGCCGTTGCAACCGAAACTACCATTTTGGGCGATACATCCATATAGTCAACCTTTTCGGGCTCGCATGCCATAAATTCATCCTTATGGCGGCAGGTTACACGCTTATTTGTGAATCTTCCGTTTTCATCGAGCGGCTCATTCGCCTGTGCAACAATATAGTTATCCTCCACATCGGCAGTCATATAAACAACCTCAGAGGTAACAACGCCCGTCTCTTTATCCACCTTGCGGTAAGGAGCCTCTATAAAGCCGTATTCATTAAGACGGCTGTAGCAGGCAAGATAGGAGATAAGTCCGATGTTAGGACCTTCCGGCGTTTCAATCGGGCACATACGTCCGTAGTGTGTGTAGTGAACATCGCGCACCTCGAATCCTGCGCGGTCACGAGAAAGACCGCCGGGGCCGAGCGCTGAAAGACGTCTTTTGTGCGTGAGTTCGGCAAGCGGATTGTGCTGATCCATAAACTGAGAAAGCGGTGAAGAACCGAAAAACTCTCTGATTGCCGCAACAACGGGGCGGATATTGATAAGCGCCTGCGGCGTGATTGATTCCTCATCATCTTGAGCTTGAAGAGTCATACGCTCGCGAATAACGCGCTCCATTCTTGTGAATCCAATACGAAACTGGTTTTGAAGTAACTCGCCTACCGCGCGGATTCTGCGGTTGCCGAGATGGTCTATGTCATCGGTGCTGCCAACACCGAAGGCAAGATTTATAAGATAAGAAACGGTTGCAAAGATATCGTCTACTGTTATGTGTTTCGGAACAAGATCATCTTGGTGAATTCTGAGTTCTTCTTTAAGCTGTTCCTCATCATCGCCGCATTTTTCAAGGATCTCCGAAAGAACTCTGTAGGATACTCTTTCATTTATGCCGCAGGGCTTGCAATCGAAATCAACATACTTTTTTATGTCAACCATACCGTTTGAAACGATTTTGATTTCTCTGCCGTCAATGTCTACATAAGCGTTCATTACGCCCGCGTCTTCAATTTCAAGCGCCTTTTCGGCTGTAATCGTTTCGCCCTTATCCGCAAGGAACTCGCCCTGCGGGGAAATAACGGGGCGAGAGAGCTTCTGACCTGTAAGCCTGTCGCTGATACCGAGCTTTTTGTTGTATTTATAGCGCCCTACTCTTGACAAATCATATCGGTGAGCGTCGAAGAAAAGACCGTCTAAATGAGCCTGTGCCGTATCAAGTGTTGGCGGTTCGCCGGGACGGAGCTTTTTGTAAACTTCAAGAAGCGCCTCTTCCTGGTTTTTAGTTACGTCCTTTTCAATTGTTGCCTCGATTCTCTCGTCATCTCCGAAGAAATCGCGTATTTCGGAATCGCTGCCGAGACCGAGAGCACGAAGAAACGTTGTTATAAATATTTTTCGGTTTTTATCTATCCTAACATAGAATAAATCGTTGGCGTCTGTTTCATATTCGAGCCACGCTCCGCGATTTGGTATTACCGTGTTTGAAAACAGTTCTTTACCTGTTTTATCGTGCTCCATATTGTAGTAAACGCCGGGAGAACGGACAAGCTGAGAAACGATGCATCTTTCAGCTCCGTTTATAACAAAGGTTCCCGCGTCGGTCATAAGCGGAAAATCACCCATGAAAATGATGTTTTCCTTAACCTCGCCTGTTTCCTTATTTTGCAGGCGCGCTCTTACCTTGAGCGGTTTTGCATAAGTAACGTCGCGTGCCTTGCACTGTGCAATCGTGTATTTAGGGTCTTCATCCATAGTGTAATCAATGAAGTCAAGAATAAGATTTCCCGAATAATCGGTGATTGAACCGATATCGCGGAAGACCTCTTCCAAACCCTCGTCGAGAAACCACTGATAAGACTTTTTCTGCACCTCAATGAGGTTCGGCATGGTCATAACCTCGTTGATTTTAGCAAAGCTCTTTCGTGTAGTAGTACCGAGTTGGACGTCCTTCACATTTACCATACTGGTAATCACTCCGTTTCTTTTGATTTACTGAAAAAGGGTGTTTTGCGCCGAAAAAAGCGGAAATTTCGGAGTTATTTCACTCGTTGTAATATGCGAAAAACTGCCGAAAACACAAGCTACACCATTTTAATGCGGATAATATAATAATATCAATTTATTTCCTTGTCAAGAAATATTTAAATTTATTTTAAAAATATAGCAAAACTATTTGTTATGCCCACCCGGGTGTTTAACAAATCATATAAAACACATCGTTATTTTCATTTTATTATAATACGTTTTTACAAATAAAAACAGTCTGCCGGACAAAACAGATTTGCCTTAAATATGCCGAAAAGCAAAAAACTTTTCTTTTTAATTTGTTTTAATGATTTATTTATCGCTTTTTCTGTCTTTTCAAAGTTGAAATAATCTGCTATAATATGATAATTAAAACATTCGGTGAACAGATTATGAAAAAATTTTTTTGCTTTTTGCTTTGCATTATAATGTTTGTATCGGTTTTTGCCGGCTGCGGTTCTAAAACCGAAAGCATTGATTTGATTTATCCTTTCGGAGGTAATATAAACAGCTACGACCCGCAGGTTGCCTCAACTTCGGATGAATTTCTTATTGCGGAAAATTGCTTTGAAGGGCTTGTTCGCAGTGATGATGAGGGAAATATTCTTAAAGGCTCGGCAACGTCGTGGCAGGTGAGCGATGACGGTCTTACATACACTTTTTACCTTAAAACCGGCTTAAAATGGAGAATTACTTCTAAAATCAAGGAACGTATGGGAGAAAATTTCGATCCCGAAATCACCGCCGACGATTTTGTGTTTGCTCTGCGTCGAGCGGCGGATCCCACAACTCAATGCCCTCTCTATTCAACGATTTCAAGCATTGAAAACGCCCCCGAAATAAATGCCGGCAGGCGTGACAGGAAGGAGCTTGGCGTTAGGGCGATAGACAATTACACACTTCAGATACGTCTTTCGTCGCCGGACAGCGGTTTTCTGCAAACTCTTTCAACAGCCGTTGCAATGCCGTGCAACGAAGAGTTTTTCTATTCCACAAACGGCAGATACGGACTAAGCCTTGAATACACTCTTTTTAACGGACAGTTTGCAATAACGCACGTTCTTGACGAATCTTACATACTCAAAAACAATGAATCATACAAAGGCGTTTCCCCCGCTCCCGCTTCTGACTTAACGCTGAAAATCGTGAACGATGACGAAAGCCTTTCTGAGCAGCTTATCAGCGGATATTACGACGCGGCATACATCAGAGGATACGAAAGCGCGGAAATAAATGAAAAGAGCGGCATTACACTTGTTCCCTACAGCAACACAACATGGGCAATCGTTATGAACTCCTCAAAAGGAATACTTCAGGCGGCAGACGCGCGCCACGCATTTGCCCTTGCCCTCTCCGAGATAGACTATGAATCATACCCCTATCTTACCGACGCGCTCGGTTTCATACCGCCGTCATGCACCATTCAGGGAAAACCATACACGGAATCGGCAACAGACGTTACGGAAAGGGAAAATTCCGAAAAAGCGGTTGATCTGTGGAAAACAGCGGTTGACGCAACTTCTATATACACAATAGACATAACCGTGCTTGCTCCCGAAAACATGGAGGAAATCGCAAAACTTTTATTACAGGGCGTTCAAAGCAGCATCGGCGCGATTTCAAATGCGCAAGAGGAAACAAAAATATCGTTTTCTCTTGTGCTTGAAACAAAACCCGAAAGCGAGGTTCGCGCCGCAGTAAATTCGGGCGAATACGATATCGCCCTGTATCCGTTTACCGCCGGAGCGTCAAGTCCTGTTTCGTTTTTGCAGACCTTTTCCGATAAGAATATAACATCTTTTATTACCGATGATTTTATCGCGGCGCTTGACTCCGCCCGTTCGGAGGACGCGGGCAATCTTGCGTCCGCGTGCGGCAACTGTGAAAAAAAGCTGATAGAATCTTTCTGTTACGCTCCTCTTTTTTACGAAACGCGTTATTACGCAAGCGCAAAGGGTGTAAGCGGCGTTCTGTTTCATCCCGGTTCGGGGAGGGTTTGCTTTGTATATGCAACAAGAAAAGATTAGGAACGCCGTTTGCTGGTTCGCTGTTGTTGCCTGTATGATCGTGATTTTCTGCTTTTCGGCGCGCACGGCAGACGAATCGGCAGCGCAGAGCGGCACCCTGCTGAATTTTTTTCAGAAAATATTCGGTGATAATTTTATAACCGATTTTATGATAAGAAAAAGCGCTCATTTTCTTGAATTCACAGGACTCGCGGTTTTGTTTAACCTTGCCCTCTTTTTTCAAACCAAGCATATACAACCGTTTTTGTCAATAGTTTTCACGTCTCTTTACGCCGTAACAGATGAGATACACCAGCTTTTCGTGGATGGCAGAGCGTGCCGTGTCGGAGACTGGGCAATAGACACAGCGGGCGCCGCTGCCGGAACAATCGGATTTCTTATATTATTTGCGCTGATTAAAAAAATCATTTCCGCCAAAGGAAAGAATTGACAGCGCAAGCGTTTTATAATACTATGATTATTAATGTTTCCTAAATAATAAGGAGAAAACAAATGAACGTACTTGTTTACAGTGATGAAGAGCAAATAGGAATAGCCGCGGGAAATTATATGTGCGGTCAGGTGCTGCAAAAACCCGATTCGGTTTTGGGGCTTGCAACGGGTTCAACGCCGTTAAAGCCATACAAGCAGATGACCGAGCTATACAGAAAAGGAGTAATAGACTTTTCCCGTGTAACAACGTTTAATCTTGATGAATATGTAAATCTTGATATAAACGACAAAAATTCGTATCACACCTTTATGCGAGAAAATCTTTTTGATAAAATAAACATACCGCCGGAAAATATAAATTTTCTTGACGGAAACGCCGAAGATTTACAGTTGGAATGCGACAGCTATGAAAAAAGAATCAAAGCTGCCGGCGGCATAGATATTCAGCTTTTGGGAATAGGCTCAAACGGCCATATTGCCTTTAACGAACCGAGCGACTGCTTTCAGCGCTGGAGCCACGTTGTGGAGCTCAAAGAAAGCACCGTTAAGGATAACAGCCGTTTTTTCAACTCTCTTGACGAAGTTCCCACCAAAGCAGTTACAATGGGCATCGGTTCAATAATGCAGGCAAAAAAAATTCTGATTATTGCAATCGGAAAGAAAAAGGCGCATGCTATAAAGCAAGTTATAAACGGAAATGTAACGCCGATGTGCCCCGCTTCCGTTTTACAGTTTCACACAGACGTTACACTTATGCTTGATAAAGACGCGGCGTCACTTATTAATGTATAAAATCGCAAAAATTATAAATAATATATAAATTGCAGCGCATTAACAGTTTCATCATTCTGCAACAGGAGGAATACAAATGGCAGAAAAATTTTATATTACCACACCTATTTACTATCCATCGGGAAATCCGCATATAGGGCATTGCTACACAAATGTTGCCTGCGATTCGATCGCAAGATACAAACGTCTTCAGGGAAAAGACGTTATGTTCCTTACGGGCACCGATGAGCACGGTCTTAAAATCGAACAGAAAGCGGCAGAAATGGGTGTAACTCCCAAAGAATATGTTGACGAGATCGTTAAAACCTTTAAAAATCTCTGGAGTTATATGAACATTAAATACGACAGATATATAAGAACCACCGATGACTATCATATTGAATCGGTGCAGAAAATTTTTAAGGAGCTTTACGACAAAGGTTATATTTACAAAGGAAAATACACGGGAAAATATTGCACCCCATGCGAGAGCTTTTGGACAGACAGTCAGCTTGTTGACGGTAAATGCCCCGAATGCGGCAGAGAGGTTGTGAACGCGTCGGAGGAGGCTTATTTCTTCAAAATGTCTCCGTTTGCAGACAGGATTGAAAAGCTTCTCACGGAAACCGATTATTTACAGCCGAAATCAAGAGCCGTTGAGCTCGTAAATAATTTTATCAAACCCGGTCTTGAAGACCTCTGTGTTTCAAGAACGTCTTTCACTTGGGGAATTCCCGTAACGTTTGACAAAAAGCACGTGGTTTACGTTTGGATAGACGCTCTTTCAAACTACATCACCGCTCTCGGATATAAAAACAGCGCTTACGGCGACTATGATAAATACTGGCCGGCAGACGTTCATATGGTTGCAAAGGATATTATGCGTTTTCACGCCATCATATGGCCCGCAATGCTTATGGCGCTTGAGCTCCCCTTGCCGAAGCATCTTGCGGTTCACGGTTGGATAACGTTTAACGGGCAAAAAATGTCCAAATCAATCGGAAACGTTGTTGATCCGTTCATTCTCGGCAAAAGATACGGATGCGACGCTATCAGATATCATATTTTAAGAGAAATGGCTCTCGGAGCGGACAGTTCTTTTTCCAACGAAATAATGATAAACCGCATAAATTCGGATCTTGCAAACGACCTCGGCAATCTCGTATCAAGAACGGTTGCTATGGTTGATAAATATTTCGGAGGTTCCCTGCCCGCGGAGCGCGAGGAGCAGGAAATAGACAGAGAGCTTATTGATATGGTAACCTCGCTCAGAGATAAAACAGATTACTATATTGATGAAACGCAGCTCAACAACGCTCTTGCCGAAATATTTAAGGTTATTTCAAGATCAAACAAATATATCGACGAAACAACGCCGTGGATTCTCGGAAAGGACGAAAGCAAAAAAGCGCGCCTTGCAACGGTGCTCTACAATCTTTTGGAAGCAATACGTGTGAGCACTACTCTGCTCTCATGTTTTATGCCCGTAACTATGCCGCGCATATGGGAGCAGATAGGTGCGGACAGCTCGCTCATCACTTATGAAAACGCTGGTAAGTTCGGAGTGCTGCCGTCTGACGTAACGGTAAAAAGAGGCGAGGCAATTTTCCCAAGAATAGACGTTGAAAAAGAAATCGACGAGCTGAACGCTCTTATTAAAAATCAAACGGAAAAGACGGAGAACGAACCCGAGGGACTTGCCGAAATTTCAATAGACGACTTTTCAAAGGTTGAACTGCGCGTTGCCGAAATCACAGAGTGCGAGCCGATCAAAAGAGCTAAAAAGCTGTTGAAAATAAGGGTTAACGACGGTTCTTCGGAGCCGCGTCAGATCGTTTCGGGAATTGCGCCGTGGTACAAACCCGAAGATTTAATAGGAAAATCGGTTGTTATTGTTGCGAACTTAAAG
>CANRMJ010000015.1 GCA_947631705.1 uncultured Clostridia bacterium | reverse complement strand
CACAGGAATTGAGTCTGTAAATGACATCAACTCGATTTCTTTCAAAATCCTACTACTTGACAATAGCACAACAGAAACAATCGAGGAAACAAAGGAAATAGAATTAACAATTAAATAAGAGAAAACGGTCAAAAAGGACTATGAGTATTTCACTCGTAGTCCTTATTTTTATATGGAGGTATTGATTTTATGGTTAAAAAGGCGAATGTTTTAGGAACAAAATACAAGATTGAGGTGCGTAAAATCTCTGAGGACGAATGTTTATATATAAACGGGTGGGCAGGTTACTGTAACGAAACACTCAAATTAATAGTGATAGGCGATGTCAACGGTGAGGAGTACGAGAAGTGCACAGACGAGGAAAAAATACTTATTGAAAAAGAGGTTTTAAGGCACGAACTTACTCATGCGTTCCTTAACGAATCAGGTTTATCTTCTGACAGTTTGCAGTATTCGTCCGGCTGGGCGAAAAATGAGGAAATGGTAGATTGGTTTGCAAAGCAATCTCCTAAGATATTTAAGCTGTTTAGTGAGTGCGGTTGCCTTTAAGGAGTAATTTGTAATGGATAACAAAATACTGATTTCAAAAATTGAGCAAAACATAAAAAGGCAACCTAAGGATATTGTGCCTTACGAGGAGCTTTTCTCAATCTGCCGAGATATTGAAAAAGAGAATTTCACGCTTTCTCACGATTCTAATAAACTACTTAGGACATTATGCTTAAAAGGTATGAATATCGAAGGTGCAGATGTCGAGCGGTTATATAGACAATACAGGGATACACTGCTATTTGACGCTCCTCACTTTTTCGATTCGTATATGCTTTATCTCGAAATAAATCGACCTCCGCAGGAGCGTTTTTACCAGCCTCGCAGACGAATCATGAAAAAAGTAGCGGACAGCTTGCAGGATTTAGTAAATGATCTTCTTGACGAGTTGTTTTTGTCGATGCCTCCGAGAGTCGGTAAGACTACAATTCTTTTAATGTTCGTTACTTGGCTTATCGGTAGAAACTCCGAACTGTCTAATCTTTATTCCGCTTATTCGGATGTTATCACTAAGGCTTTTTATAACGGTGTGCTGGAGATTATAGGAGACCCTGACACTTATTTGTGGAGTGAGATATTTCCTAATGCTAAATTTCTTAAAAACGGAACTAATTCGAATGACGAAACTATCGACTTGGATAGAAAAAAGCGTTATCCCTCGCTTACCTGTCGTTCTCTTTATGGTACGCTTAACGGAGCTTGTGACTGTAACGGAATACTTGTCTCGGATGACCTTATCGGCGGTATTGAGGAAGCTCTAAATCCGGACAGATTGATGGCAGCTTGGAGTAAGGTTGAAAACAATCTTATACCTCGTGCTAAGGAATCCGCTAAATTATTATGGTGTGGTACACGTTGGAGTGTAATCGATCCCGCCGGTATGCGTATGGATGTTCTTGAAAGTGATGAATCATACGCAAACACTCGTAAGAGGATAATAAACCTACCTGCTCTCAATGACAATGACGAAAGTAATTTCAATTACGCGTATGGTGTAGGTTATTCTACAAACTTTTTCCAACAACGTAGAGCTTCATTCGAGCGTAATAACGATATGGCATCGTGGAACGCTATGTATCAGCAACAACCGATAGAACGTGAGGGAGCATTATTTACACCTGACGGATTTAGATATTACAATGGAGAATTGCCTGATGGAGAGCCTGACGGCATTTATATGGCTGTCGACCCGGCGTTCGGTGGTGGCGATTTTGTTTCCTCTCCTGTAGGCGTACTGTATGGTGATGATATTTATATCCCTGATGTTTTATTTGATAACCGAGATAAACAGTTTACGCAACCTGCTCTTGCTCGTCTTGCGATCAAAAATGCAGTCAAGCGTATGCAGATAGAGGCTAATAAGTCAACGGAAGCGTATAAGGAGGGTGTTCAAGCCGAGATTAAGAAGCAGGGTGTGCGTATAACAATTACTTCAAAGGCGGCACCACCTACTACAAGTAAGATGACAAGGATATTTGATAAAGCGCCGGACATAAGAGAGCGGTGTATATTCTTAGAGCCGAAATATCGCAGTAAAGAGTACAATATGTTTATGCAGAATGTATTTGGCTATAAGATTACCGGCAGAAATAAGAACGATGATGCGCCTGACAGCCTGGCGATGCTTATGGATATGATTATGCATCCTACAAACAAGGTTACGGCGTTTAAACGTCCTTGTTGACTCTTATATGCACTGAAAACGTTATACTTGTTTTCAAAGCATTGACAAGTCACTAAGTCTTGTATATTATGAATACTGAGAATGAATATATAGTAGGAGGTAATTGTATATTGTACGGTCGCAGAGTAATTTATACTGATGTTGACGAAATCAATGTAAAGAATGTTATATCCGTTTTACAAAATGCTCTCCTCATTCATAATCAGAACAGAAATGAAATAAAAACGCTTTACGATTACTATCGTGGAAAGCAGGCAATCGAGAACAGGACTAAGGATATTCGTCCCGAAATCAATAATAAAATCGTAGAGAACAGAGCAAATGAGATTGTAACATTTAAAACAGGCTATCTTGTAGGCGAGCCGATTGTCTATATCAATCGTACAGAAAATGACGATTATTCCGCTGGCGTAACTGCCCTCAACGAGTATATGTATATTGAGAGTAAGAACAATAAAGATAAGAAGCTCGTAGATTGGATGCATATTGCCGGTACAGCTAACCGCCTTGCACTCCCTCGTATTAAACACACCGAGGACGAGGCTCCGTTCGAGTTTTATACGCTTTCTCCGCTTAATTCGTTTGTGATATACAGTAGCGGTCTTAGTGAAAAACGTATGGCTGGTGTTAAAATCGTTTATGATGACGATATGAATCCGATTTACAGTGTATGGACCGATAAATGGTATTTCGAAATTAAAAGGGAGAAATAATCAATAGTTCCGAACTCCAAATAGACGGCAAAAAACAGAAAATCAAAGGGCAGCCGACTATGTTCGGCTATGTGCCTATGGTAGAATATCCGCTTAACGAGGCTCGCTTAGGTGCGTTCGAGATAGTGCTTTCTATGCTCGATGCTATAAATGAGGTCGCTTCGGATAGACTTGACGGAGTAGACCAATTCATCCAGTCGCTTATGACATTCTGCAACTGCGATATTGACGAGGAAACCTTTATCGCCCTAAAAGAACTTGGAGCGTTAAAATACAAGTCAGATAGTAATAATCCTGCTAAGGTTGAAATTCTTACTCAGGAATTAAATCAAATGCAAACACAAACACTTGTGGATTATATGTATGAAACAATCCTTACTATCTGCGGTATGCCGAACAGAAACGGCGGAAGTTCTACAAGTGATACCGGCTCTGCGGTGATTATGCGTGACGGTTGGTCTGCGGCAGAGGCGAGGGCGAAAGATACTGAAAATATGTTTGATGAGAGCGAGAAAGAATTTCTGAAGCTCATTCTCTCTTATCTCAGAAACGATGAGAAGACGGATGACGTTGTCCCACCACTGTATGCAATACAACCGCAGTTTACTCGTAGAAATTATGAAAATATCGTCAATAAGGCTAATGTACTCGTAACAATGCTCGGCTGTAATAAGATTCATCCTAAGTTGGCGTTTATCCATTGTGGTATGTTCCCTGACGGCGAGGCTGCCTGGGCGATGTCTAAAGAATACTACGAGCAAGAGGCTAAGGTTAAGCAGGATGCTCTTATTAAGGAGTTGACGAATCACAATGCGGACGATAACTCCTGAAACGGAAATGTATCATAGAACAGACGTTATTCTCAAATATCTTGTAAGAGAATATATCGAAATGTTTGATGATTTCAAATCTAATTTGTTAAGAAAAGACGAATTGAATACGCTCGAAAAAGTTAATGATTTATATTCGCGTTTAGTAAATATAACAGTCGAGAAATTGTTGGAGCTTGCTCAATTACAGTTTGAGTATATAACACAGGGCGATTTTGATTACCATATTATTGACGAGGATTGGTTACAGGAAATATTTGATAATTACAATGAGGTTATGAAATATGTTTACAGTAACGAAATTGACCGTAAACGTTCTTATTTATTTGAGGCGTTAATGTCGAGCGATTCGCCTACTACTGAGATTGATAAGGCATTGCGGTTATGGTCGATAATGGTCGGTCAAATGGTAGTCGATGTTACAGACGAGGCTACTCTTACGGCATACCGATTAAACAATATTGCATTTGTCAAATGGGTATCAGAACACGACTCTAAAACTTGTGACTATTGTAACGAACTTGACGGCGAGGTGTTTCCTATTGACGAGGTGCCGCCGAAACCACACCCACAATGTAGATGTTTTTATATCCCAGCGTAAAAGAGGTTAAAAGATGGCAAAGCTAAGTGAAAAAACTATTGAGTCTATTGAAAAAAGCTTATCGCACGATACCCCTCTTGAAATCAGAGTCGAGAGAGATAAGGTTGTGTTGGTACAGCTTGGTAGAAAAGTAATCAGTAAAGATGATTACAAATAGCATATGTAAGGCTTACATAAAAAGTTGTAGGTAACAGTCAAACAGGACTATCGAGGGTTATTTATTCTCGATGTCCTGTTTTTTTAGTTATATGAGGGGTTGCCCCTCTTGTGATAACGGATAGAGAAATCCTTAAAACGCAAAGAGATAGTGAAATCTCTTCAAAAAACGCAGAAAGACAGAGAAGTCTTTAAAACGCAGGAGGTAATTTTATGAACATTCAGGAATTATTAGGCGATGCCTACAAAGAGGGTATGTCAGTCGAGGAAATCAATGATGCTATTGCAGATAAGACTTTTGTTGATTCCTCATCCTTGCCGCCGTCTGTATCAAAGGCGACTTTCGATAAGACAGCGAGCGAATTGGCAAGTGCAAAGCACAAAATCACCGAGCTTGAAAACGCAAATCTTTCGGCTGATGAAAAACTCGAAAAAGCGTTAGCCGATGCACAGAAAGCTCAGGACGAATACACGGCAAAGAGCGTAAGACTTGATGTAGAAAAGGTGCTTGTAGCAGGCGGTCTTACTGAGGATGATTACAAAGATGTCATTGACGGAATCGTATCGACCGACAGAGAAAAGAGCGTATCTATGGCTACTAACCTTGTCAACCTGCTTACGGCTCAGCGACAGGCGGAGAAAAATGCCGTAATGAAAGAGCTGCAATGCTCACTCAAAAAGCCGCCTAAGGGTAAAGACGACAAAGGCGAAATGACTAAGGAAGAGTTCGATAAACTAACTCTCACTGAGAAAATTCAGTTTAAAGAGACTCATCCTGAGGAATACAAAAAATTAAATGGAGGTAATTAAGTATGGCAAAAACTTATCTTGGTTTCCCGTTCGATGAGGATTTATTCTTCAGCGCTTGGCAGGAAGCCCCTGATCCGACCAAAACCGCTATCCTTAATAGCGGTGCTATGGTGAATGACTCGGCTATCGCCGAAAAAATTGCTACCGGCAGTAATCTTTATACAATTCCGTTTTACAACATTCTCGAAGGTGAGGAGGGCAACTATGACGGTGCCACCGATATTCCTGTAGGCGAAACAACCGGAGGTTCTCAGACTGGTATCGTATTCGGTAGAACAAGAGGATTTCTTGCTCGTGATTTTGTGAGCGATCTTTCTGCTAATGATCCTATGGGTTATATCGCAGCTAAGGTAGCTAATTATTGGGCAAAGAAAAGGCAGGCTCGTCTGATTGGCATTCTCGGCGGTATTTTCGGTATCACTGGTGATGATGCTTGGACTAAGCATACTGTTGATCTTGCTGTTACTGAGGGGGAGGCTTACAAAATGGAAGCTACTACGCTCGGCGATGCAGCTATTGATGTTCTCGGTGACAATGCCGGTGAGTTTTCTCTCGCTCTTATGCATTCTCAAGTTGCTAAAAGACTGAAAGACTTACAGGTGCTTGAATACTGGAAACAAACAGATGTAAACGGTATTGAGCGTCCTATGGCTATCGGCTCTGTAAACGGTTATACCGTTGTAATTGATGACGGTATGCCGGTCGATACTTCAACAGAAGATTTTCCAAAGTACACTACCTATTTGCTCGGCACAGGCTCTATCAGATATGCTCAGGGCAGACTTGCTCATCCCGTGGGTGTAGATAGAGATGAAAAGACTAACGGCGGTCAGGAAACTCTTTACACTCGTATCAGAGAAACTATCCATCCTAATGGATTCTCTTATAGTGTTCCCGGTTCCGGTTTTAAAGAGTCGCCGTCTGACGATCAGCTTGTAGCATCAAAGCAATGGAGCAGACAGTTTGATGCTAAGGCTATTCCAATGGCAAAGATTGTAACTAACGGTTAATTTAACGGAGGTACGATATGGCGTGGCTTGATGATTTAAAAATGCTGCTTAGCATCGACAACGACGATTCCGAAAGCATATCACAGCTTAATATCTACCTCCGCATAGCTGAGCAAAAGGTTTTAAATCGTCTTTATCCTTTCAACTCAGACAATGAGATTGTACCGAAAAAATATGAGCATAAAGTTTTGGAAATCGCTCAATATCTTTATCTACGTAGAGGAAGTGAGGGTGAAACTGCTCATAGTGAGAACGGTGTGAGCCGCTCCTATGAGGACGCTGATATTCCGAAATCTATGCTTGCTGAAATCACGCCAATGGTAGGTGTTGTGCAATGAGGATATTAGAGAGAAACAAGCAACAGTTTTTCTACTCGCTGTTCGAGGGGGAATCATCTGTGAGAGATTACAACGGTAATCCGCTTCCGAAATACAGCGAAGCAACATCTTTCAGAGCGAGCATTTCTGCCGCTAAGGGTAACGCGGAAACAGAACAGTTCGGCACAAATCTCGATTATGACCGTGTACTGATTACAGACGATATGCGGTGTCCTATTGATGAACAGTCGATACTCTTTATCGATGTTTTGCCTCAATATGATGAGCAAGGCAAGCCGATCGGAGATTATTTCGTCAAAAGAGTCGCTCGTTCACTCAATAGCATTTCTTACGCTATAAGCAAGGTGGATATTTCGTGATTACTGTTACTATTCAGGGCTTATCCGAGTTTAAAGATAAAATGCAGAAATATCGTAAATCAATGACTGAGCGTAAGAAAGAGTTTTTAACAAGATTAGGCGAAATTGGTATTGATACGGCAAGCGTTAGTTTTAAAACGGCTCATTATGACGGCGTGAACGATGTAAATGTCAGCTCTAAGTGGAATGGATCTAATACTTTAATTATTTCGGCGACCGGACAAACAGTTACATTTATCGAGTTCGGTACAGGTGTTACTTATGCGGACGATCATCCGTTAGCGCAAGAGTTCGGAATGATTAGAGGTGAGTACGGTCAAGGTAAAGGCAAACAGGACAGCTGGGTTTACTATGGCGAGGAGGGTACAATGGGCGAATGGCTGAGAACAGTTGATAATCAATATGTCATTCGTACTCGTGGTAATCCGGCAAACAGGTGTATGTACGATGCTGGAAAGAAAATGAGAGAAGAGATAGAAAAGATAGCGAAAGAGGTGTTTCGATTTGATTGACATAGAAAATAAAGTTTTTCAGAGTGTTATCAATAAGGTTAGTGTCTCTTTTCCTTTCATTCGAACTTATAACGACTCTCTCCCTGCCAAGCCTCAGTTTCCCTGTATCGCAATAGATGAAGCGGATAATTACGTTTACGAACGCACTCAGGATTCCGGCAGTCTTGAAAATCACGCTATCGTTATATATGAGGTGAATATTTACTCTAACAAGACAAGCGGTAAAAAAGACGAATGTAAACAAATCCAGGCAATAGTTGACGGCGAGTTCTCACGCTTAGGCTTTACGAGGACATCTACCGTGCCTATGTTTTTGAATAACTCAACAATCTATCGCCTTGTTTCAAGATATACAGGATGTGTATCAAAAGATGGCGAAATATGCAGGAGGTAATATTATATGGCTGAAAATACCTACGGTACTTATTTAATGAAAAAGGATACAGGTGATACTTATTCTAAGCTCGTAGACATTAAGGATTACCCTGATCTTGGCGGCTCACCTGAAATGCTTGATACTACTACGCTCTCAGATAAGATGCAGACATCCATTTTAGGTATTCAGAAATCCGACAGCCTTGAATTTACCTGTAACTATGACAAGTCAACCTATACTACCCTCAAAGGTTTAGAGGGTGATGAGCTTGACCTTGCTATTTATTTCGGCGGCACCGATTCCAAGGGTACGGTTACGCCTACCGGAGATAACGGTAAGTTTAAGTTCAAAGGTTCGCTGTCTGTTCATCTTACAGGTAAGGGCGTTAATGAGGTCAGAGAGATGGTTATTACTATCGCGGCCTCTACTGTTATTGATTTTGAATAATCGCAGAAAGTACATATAAAGGAGAAGCTTTATGGCAAAGACTATTGAAATAGAGTATGAGGGTAAAACCTATACTCTCGAATTTACAAGAAATTCAGTTAAACAGCTTGAAAACAGAGGGTTCAAAATTAGCGAGCTAAAAGATAAACCTGCTAATCTGATTCCTGAGTTTTTCGCTGGTGCATTTATTGCCAATCACAGATTCGTTAAGAGAGAAATCGTTGACAAGATTTTCGATAATCTTAAAAACAAGGATGGTCTTATCGGGGTGCTTGGCGATATGTATAACGATACTCTTACCTCGCTTATCGGCGATGACGAGGAAAAAGAGGGAAACATAGCTTGGAAAGTGGTATAGCAGGTGATCCTCTTTCCGATTCAGGAGAGGGCGGTATATCTTATGACTCCCTCTCCTCTATAACTTATACGGAACTCTTTGAAACGCACCTGCCTTTCTTTTTGTCGATAGGTATGTCCTACGAACAATTTTGGGATGGAGATGTTCAGATTGCTAAGTATTATCGTAGAGCGTATGAACAGAAAAGAGAGCGTATAAACGAACAGTTATGGCTGCAAGGATTGTATATTTACGATGCTCTGCTTAGAGTAGCTCCGGCTTTCCGTCCTATGAGCAAAGCCGATCCTGAAAAATATATGCACGAGCCGTTACCTATCACCGAAACAGCCTTAAAACAGAGAAAAGTTAAGGAAGCAAAAGCAAAGCAAGAATCTATCAGAGAAAAGGCAGAGGCTTTCGCTTCTAATTTCAATAAAATACTCAAAAACAAAAAGCGAAAGGAGGAGAACAATGCCGGAGCAGACGATTGATACTTTACAAATCGAGATAAAGGGCGATGCGAAAAGCGGTTATGATGCCCTCGATAATATCATAAAACGGCTGGAAAAATTGGAGAAAATCTCTAATAAAGTGAGCAAAACCGAAAGTAAGCTCGATTCTGTGAGCAAAAATACAAGCGGCGGTTTTGGCAAGGCTGCCTCCTCTTTACGAAAAGTAGAGCGTGTGCTTAATGTGGTTACAGACAAATGTGCTGAATGGTTTAACGAATCGAACAGTTACATAGAGGCTCTTAACTTATTCGAGGTAACTATGGGAAAAGGAGCAGATGCGGCTAAGGATTATGCTGATAAACTCCAAAACCTTATGGGTATCGATGTCAAAGAGTGGATAAACTATCAAGGCTCGTTTAATCAGCTTCTCACAGGCTACGGTATGGACGAAAGCGTGTCTAATCAAATGAGTCAGCAACTTACACAGATAGCCTACGATTTATCGTCATTATGGAATACCGATGTACAGACGGCTTTCCAAAAGGTACAGAGCGGTATGTCCGGACAGATAAAAGGTCTTAAAGTGTGGGGTATTAACCTCTCTGTTGCTCAGTTGAAAGAAACAGCACTTGCACACGGTATTGAACTCTCAACCTCGAAAATGACAGAGGCTCAAAAGGCTACACTTAGGTATATTACCATAATGGAGAAAACACAGAATGTTCAGGGCGACCTCGCTCGAACTATCATTACACCTGCGAATGCTATGCGTATTCTTAACGCACAGATTACGCAGATGAAACGAGCCTTAGGTAATATCGTATCGGTACTGGTAGTCAATTTCATCCCTGTATTACAGGTTGTGGTTAATTGGCTGACCGTAGCGGCTCAGCGTGTAGCCGACCTGTTAGGATTCCAGCTTCCGAAGATAGATTATTCAGGTCTTGATATGAGTTCGTCTTTTGCGGACGATTTAGCAGAGGGACTTGACGAGTCTAACGATGAGGCAAAGAAACTCAAAAAGACACTTATGGGGTTTGATGAGTTGAATGTCCTCAATGCTCCAAAAGATACTACCTCTACGCTCTTAGGCGGCGGTTTACCTGCTGACTTAGGACTTGATCTAAGTAAGTATGGCTATGATTTTACAGAGGGATTAAAGAGCATAGATACTACTCAGATAGAAAGCACACTGAAAAAGATTGAAATAATTGCAAGCGGATTCTTGCTTGCTCTCGGTGTAATTCTCGTTCTGACAGGACATCTCCCTATTGGTATTGCTTTAATTATTGCCGGCGTTACAGGTTTAGTTACTGCTGTTTCTGTGAATTGGGGTAGTTTGGATCAAAGCGTTATTGGCACTTTGACAACAATTACAGGCATACTTGGAGGATTCTTACTTGCTCTCGGTGCAATGCTCGCCTTTTCTGGAGCAAGTGTACCTCTTGGTATTACTTTAATGGCGTTAGGGGCCGCAAGTTTAGCGACCGCATTAACGCTTAACTGGAAATTTGCAGAGGATAAAGTAAGCGGAACACTCGATATTATTACAAGCATTGTGAGTGGTGCCGCTCTCGCATTAGGTATTCTGTTTATCATTACAGGCGTAAGTGTTCCGCTCGGTATTGCTTTACTTGCAGTTGGGGCAGTAGGTCTTGTTAGTCAGTTAGCTCTGAATTGGGACACCGCATCTGACAAGGTAAGAGAGGTTATAGCTACTATCACTACTATTGTTTCCGTTGCATTCATCGCTATTGGTGCGTTACTGACTTTTTCCGCAACACAGATCGCATTGGGTCTCGCGATGCTCGCTATCGGTGCATTGACTCTCGTTTCTGCCGGAAAAGAGCAATGGGAAGTAATCCCTCAGAAAATTAGAGAAACCATCATTATAGTAGGCACAATAGTCGGTACAGCACTTCTTGCCTTAGGTGCAATTTTAGCGTTTTCAGGTATTGATGTCCCTCTTGGTATTGGAATGATGTTGGCAGGGGCGGCAACACTTGCAGCAACAGCCGCTCTCGATTGGGATTTTATGAAATCCAAAATCACAGAGGTTGTAAAGAAAATAGGAGCTATTGTAGGTGCAGCGTTACTCGTTTTGGGTGCAATTTTGGTGTTTACTGGTGTAGGTATTCCTCTTGGTGTTGCGTTAATAGTAGCTGGTGTGGCACTTATTGTAACAGCGGTCGTCATCAATTGGGAAACGGTTAAACAAAAAATAAAAACAGTCCTCGCAAGCATTCTTTCTATTGTTTCAGCAGCAAGTATTGTGTTAGGTATTCTGCTTTGTCTAACAGGGGGAGGTATCGGTCTTGGTATAGCACTAATCATAGCGGGGCTGAAGGGTGTTCAGAAAGCCGAAAAGGTTGACAGTAACCCTGTTACAACTTGGATAAAAAATGTATGTAATGGCGCTATAGACCTTGTTGAAAAAGCCATAAACAAGTGTATCAAATTAATTAACAAATTTGGATTTAGTTGGGATGTTCCCGATTGGCTGCAAAGTGTTGTAGGTTTTTCAAAATTAGAGGTCGGTGCAAATCTTTCTGAAGTTAGTATTCCTCGACTTGCTACAGGTGGTGTTATTTCCGCAGGACAAGCCTTTATAGCCCGTGAGAGTGGTCCTGAGCTTGTTGCAAGTGCCGGAGGCGGTAAAACAGCAGTAATGAATAACGATCAAATTGTTGACTCTGTTTCTAACGGTGTATATCGCGCAATGAGAGAGGCTATGAGCGACAGTTCGACTCAGGGAGGGTCTGTTATTAACCTTACTGTAACTCTTGATGGAGAGCCTATATACAGGAATACTGTCAAAAGACATAATGATGAGGTTAAAGTTAAAGGCCGTTCCCCTCTTAATGTATAAGGAGAAACAAAAATGATTTATTTAACTATTGATGGAAACACAAACTTAAAAACACCTGCTACTATGCAGATTGATTTACAAGATATTCATGGTTCGGAAACTGGTCGCGTTCAAGATGGTGATATGTTTTTGGATAGAATCGCGGGTGGAAAAAGAGCGAAAAGAAAAATTAATTGCACATGGACAGGTCTGACAATGTCTGAAATTTCAGCGTTATTGCAAGCAATGGAAAAGGAATCATTTGATATTTGCTATCCCGATCCTTATGTTGGAGACTTCAGAACAGCAACCGTTTACGTGGGTGATAGGTCAGCGCCCATATTCCGAACAGGCGCACAGCAGGCAGATGATATCGTTTGGGAAACCCTGTCTGCAAATTTTATAGAGTTGTAAATTATGTTTAAAATAGATGAAAAAGTATTAAAAGCGTATGAATCTAACAGCAGAGAAATTTCAGTCAGAGCAACATTTAACGATACAAATGTTGTAACAGGTCAACACATAAAATCCTTTACTGTTACGGATTCTGTAGGAAATACAGACAGCCTTTCTCTCGGTAATACTTGTAGTAAAAAACTCGAACTTGATATGTTAGTTCCTGAAAACTTTATAGGTATTAATAAGGCTAAGATTGAGATTGAGATTGGTATAAACGTTGACGGTATTGTTGAATACACACCGTTAGGTGTTTTTTATGTTGATGAATATACTACAAAGAATGATTATAAATCAGTCAAAATTACTGCTTTTGACGCAATGTATAAGATTACCGAAAAATTAGGCGATAATTATACTTGCGGACTTAGTAGAACGAACGTAACAGTATTACAGGTTATACAAGACATCTGTTCCCAGTCGGGTATCACAGTTAAAATACCTGATGCTACAAATGGTGTAACTGATAAATCAATAAGACAGGGTGAGAACGTTTTATTCGAAAATGGTGATATTACATATGAAAGCAATCACTCAATCGGTACAACAAATCTCATTCCTATACCTAAAGGCACAACGGATATTACCATCCAGTTTCACGGTATTAATGATTTATCAACGTCAAATGTAAAAGTTGTTTATTATAAGGACTATCAAAAGGCTGTACAATATTCCTCTGTTGATTATTCGGGTATGACCTTTGGAAACTATTACGATATGGAAACGGGTGATGAATGGATAGAGGGTTCAATAACTCCTCCTTCTTATACTGATACTCTTTTCTTAGGTTTTCATATTATAACAGAACAATTTGAAGATTTACCAGATGCAAGAATAGATGTATTGGTTAGTTATCCTGTTATTAATTATGTTAACGGTAATGTTACCATACCCAATCCCGGACACGTAGATTTATCCGCAAGGGATATACTTGGTTACATGGTAGGTATTCTTGGATGCAACGCAGTAATCGATCGTTCTGGAAAACTTACTTTAAAAAAGTTAGAGACAACCTCAAACAGTATTCCAAGCAGACAACAATATATGGATGGTTTGGAAAAAGCTCATGAAAGCACATTGTCTATTGACTATATAACAACGGGTTCCGAAACTGATAAAAACGGTAATGGTGGAGTTATCACGATAGGTAGCGGAGTTTATGGGTTGAATTTTGAAAATCCATATATAACAAGTGAAACTGTCGCCGAAAACATTCTTAATCTCTATAAGGGTATTCAAATTTTACCGTGCATTGTTAACTACAAAGGTAATCCATCAATAGACTGTGGTGATTTCGTTTCCGTTCAAGATAAAAATAACGAATTTTATAACGTATTGGTCTTAAACAATGTAATTACCGTAACAGGCGGTCTGTCTGCAAAGATAGATTGCGAACTCAAAACAGATGTTAAACGAGATTTTATTTCAATTCCATCATCAAAACGTTTAGAAAATAAATTAAGTGGTTTTGAGGCATCTTATCAAGAAATGGTGCAAATGATGTCCGGAGTTACAGGAGGATATGTAAAATTTGTGTTTGACTCACAGAAAAAGTTAAGAGCCATTGCGATACCTGATGCTGATATTGAACTCAAATGGGTTGAGGAGTCCAACGGCGAAGGCAAAGTTGTTGCTACTAACGGAGACAACAACGTTGCCATGTGGGTTTGGTGTAATGGTGGAGAGGGTTACACAAAAGACGGCGGAAAAACATACGAAGTTCTTAAAACAAAAGATGGAAGAGCTTATGCTAACTATCTTTTGTCTCCAGGAGGTACTATTGGTGGTTTTAATATAGGTGGAACAACCTTGTATAGTGAAAAAACTTATAATGGTACCAATTACTTGGGGTATATACAAAGTATATTTAGCAATAATCCTGATAATGATGTTGCTTTCGGTACAAAACTAACAACGAGCGGTACTTCTATATGGCCATTTACTGTCAAATATGATGGTTCTCTACATGCTATAAAAGGCGATATAGCTGGCTGGAATATAACGGAAACTGGTTTTAAAAAAGGCAATAATTTTTTAGGACAAGGTCTTATAGAATCGGGTAGAATTCATCTTACAGATGAAATAGGGGATGCTATATACACTATAGGGGATGCATCTATAGGCAATCTCTATTGTAAAGATATTGATTCTACAGGTATAAGTTTTAGAAATAATTCTAACTACAACGTATTTTGTAACGAAGACGGGAATCTTGTTCTATATGGATTGAATTACATAAAATCTAATAATACATTCAGACTCGATTTTCGTGCAACAAGCGGAACAATACCTCTTGTTGTTAATACAAATTGTGAAATCACTACAACAAGTTCTTCTAAACGATATAAGGAAAATATCACCGTAAAGTTGGAAAAACAGCTTGCGCCTGAAAGACTGTATGATCTTCCTGTTGTTCAGTATAACTATAAGGAGGAGCATAAAGATAAAGAACTTGTTTCGGGAACACAGATAGGTATTACTGCCGAAGATGTTGAGAAGTATTATCCCAATGCAGTAATTCGCAATGCTGAAGGAGAGGCTGAATCTTGGCAGGACAGAATTATGATACCTGCGATGCTAAAACTTATACAGGAACAAAAAAAGGAAATTGATACTCTAAAAAAGAATTACGATAATGTTCGGAAACGATTATTAAATATAGAGAATATCATTGAAGATTTAGGAAAGGGAAGTGATTAAACTTATGGCAACGATTGTTAAAGAATGCGTTATTGATTGCACTACACCTAATCGTTTCAGAACCACCGTTGCAAAGCAGGGCGATATGAATTCACGATTTATAAAAGCAAACATAACGACCGATGGTACACCTGTTTTTATAGAAAAAGATTCAAAAGTCATAATCACTGGAAAAAGAGCAGACGGCTCAATTAAATCTTTCATTGGCACAGTCAATGAAGACGGATCAGTTCTCGTTCCTATTTCTAATTGGATGTTAGAAATTGCAGGTCATTTAAATTGCGAAATTATTGTCATTAACCCGATTACTCAAGAAAAGCTGTCAACATCTAAATTTACAATTGAAACAGAATCGTATATTTCAGACGGTTCAGATATAGCTGAGGATAACAATTACGATTTTTTGCTTGATTTGATAACTGAAATCGACACTAAAATAAACAACGCCAACACCGCCGCAGAAAACGCCAACACCGCCGCCGAGGAAATCCGGCAGCAGGCAGAGAACGGCGAGTTTAACGGCAAAGACGGAGCTGACGGCGAAAGCGGCGCCACATTCACGCCCTCCGTGACCGCAGACGGCGTTTTGTCTTGGAATAATGATAAAGGACTTCCGAACCCCGAAACCGTTAATATCAAAGGAGAACGCGGTGACAAGGGCGAAAAAGGCGATAAAGGGGAACAAGGCTTGCCCGGGGTTCCCGGCAAAGACGGCGCACCCGGTCAGCAAGGTGAAAAAGGCGACCCCGGAGCTCCCGGGACAACGGATTATACAGAACTCATAAATCTTCCCGGAACACTGCTTGAATTAGGGAAAAATAGAGAAAACGCTACAGAGGGCAACAGTCTGGAAAGAGGACGTTATGACGTTGTAAACGATGGGTATTTCCATTACACAAAAAAGAATATTGATGAAACGATTTATTTTATGAAAGGCGGCACAATATTTAAATGGAAAACATCGTATTATGACTGTTATCTGTTTATCACCGGGGAGGATATAATTATCGACTCAGGAGTTGAAGGAGATATCAACATTTCTTATCTGAGTAGTATTTGGAGAGTAATAGAGGTACTCACTTTACTTGTGCCACTGTTTAATATGGAATGGACTGACGTAGACAAGTTTTTAACGGTGGCATCGGATGAAGTTGAACCGGGTGTATTCGGAGAACCTTATCTTTCATGGCAAAATTTTGAAGAAACCAAGGCGTTTCAAAAACTTGCGAGTGACCTGTTAGCCGAATTTGCCAAAAAATTAGGAATTAGGTTCATATCTTCTTATGAAGATTATGTAGATGTAATAGCCCTTTTGGAAGAAAACTTTTCGCAAAATGTACCTTTATGGATGATATTCATAGAAGATGTATCCGACCCGGAGTATCCTGAAGAAGTTATGCCTGCCGGAAGCTCATTGATCATTTTAGATTGTTATAATTCGGGGAACATAGATGGTTCTGTTATATATTCTTTGATTCTGCCGGACGCAGAAAAAATGGACAAACTTTTAGAATTACCATCTCAATCTCTTTTAAAATCATTAAAGTATAATGTTTTGGGTCCTATTTCTTCCGATAATAAATTTAAAGATAAGTCGCATTATAATATATCTTTTCACTACTCCACAGAAAAGGTAGGCTACGGAGAAATTGATTGTTCATTTCGTCTTAATACAAATATAACATCGGTGTCGATAGGTTGTAATGCTGTCTCATTAATTAATACATTGGATTTTTCAAGCATAGCTACTGAAGAAGATGATTATTATTTACTTTCGATGACGGTTATGGTAACAACCGGAGGTGACGGCGGCGTTTTGTATAAAGGATTCATAAGCACTTCAAAAGGTGAGAAAAGTTTTCAAATACATAATACAGCCGGAACAGTCGATCCTTATTTGAAACTAATACAAATTGATGCGGACGCTTACAACAGCACAGCTTATATATTGGGGAGGTTTCTTCATGAAAATATTTAGAAACGGCAAAATTCAAGAATTACCGAAAGATGACCCGTTGTATTTTTTGATTACAAAAGCGAGAGCAAGGGCACAAAAAATTATCAGAGATAAGAAAAAGCAAGGCGGTGAGAAAATGTGACACTTGCAATAGCAATAGTAAGCTGCGCCGTAGCGGTGCTTTCCTTTCTCGGAAACTACATAGGCAGTCAGAAAGCCTCCGCAGGGCATCAGGCAGTATATGACGCAAAATTGGATAATCTCACCGAGCAGGTGAAAAAACACAACAATCTTGTTGAAAGGATGTACGAAGCCGAAGGCAGATTAAACATCCTTGAAGAAAAACAAAAGGTGGTAAACCACCGAATTGATGATTTAAAAAAGAAGCAATAAAAAACAACACGGATGTATTGTTGACAATGTAAATCCGATACTATATAATTTTTATCGGATAAGGAAAACTACCATATAGCGGTAGGCGGTTAGTCCTCTTTCATAAATGATCAGAGGGCAATTCCCTCTGATTGATTTAGAGGGGGTGATGCTATGGAATATTTAGCTGTTATTGCTGTTATTCTGATTGTTGCCACAGGCTACATAATGAGCATAAAAAAATAACCGCCCAACCCTCGAAAAGTTAGCGGTTATTTAACTAATTCAAAGGGCTAACCGTCTATCAGGCAAGCTCCTTATCTATAATTATATTATCACAAGCATACGAATTTGTCAACAGTACCCGAGAGGGTACTTTTTTTATTGTAAAAAATTTCAAAAAAGAAAGGAAAAAGAAAAATGAAAATTACAAAAGGAACGATAGTCAGATTAATAGCGGTTGTATTTGTAGTAATCAATCTCATATTAAAGGCGCTTGGTAAAAACCCGATAGATGCCGATGAAGGAACAATCGGCGCTTGGGTTGAAATGATTTTGGAGGTTGCGGTGATAATCACAGCGTTTTGGAAGAACAACAGCTTTTCAAAGGCGGCAATAAAAGCCGATGAGTTTTTACAGAGCCTCAGAAGTGAGGAAACAGGCTCGGGCGGAAGTATGACCTATGACAGTTTTGTAAATCATTACTTAGGTAAATCAACCGATTGGGACGGAGCATACGGAACACAATGCGTTGACTTGATTAAGGCATATCTCTATGAGGTGTTCAACATCAAAGCGGGGAGCTGGGGCAATGCAAAGTATTACTGGATAAACTTTGCAATCCATCCCGACCTTAAAAAGAATTTCACAAAGATTTCAAACACCGCCTCGTTTGTCCCTCAAAAAGGCGATATAGTTGTATGGAATAAAGACATAGGCTCTTCGGGCTGCGGACACGTTGCAATAGCCACGGGAGAGGGCAACACGTCTGAATTCTATACATATGACCAAAATTGGAACGGCAAACCGATGAAAAAGGTAAAGCACGGCTACGATTGCGTATACGGAGTTTTAAGACCGAACAATCAGAACAAAATCAAATCTTCTTCAAGTTCTTCATCGGGCACAGGGAAATTTCCAACTCCGGCAGCTTGGAAGAACGGCAGCACGCCCGAAAAAGTATTCAAACAGAACGACCTGAAGGAAGAAATAGGCTCGCTTGGCAAGAAAGAATCGGCACAGTGTTACAGTAAAGCCGGCAATTCGTATCTTGTAGTATATGACCTTGACGGCACGAATAAGCATAAAGCGGGCTTTGTTGGATATGCGGGCGGTGTGAAGAAAGCACCGCCGGAAAGTAAAACGTGGATTAACGGTTCTACTTCCGAAACGGTTTATGCCGACACCGCAAAGAAAACGAAAGTGGGAACAATCAATCCGAGAGGACAGGCATATTGCCTCGGCAAAATAGACGGAATGTATCTTGTCCTTTACAAGGTTGCGAATTCTTCTGTTCAGAAAGCCGGATTTGTTGTTTATTCCGGCGGAGTGAAATAAAATTGAATATGGCATAAGTTCAGCCCCTCAATCTCGCAAGAGAAAGAGGGGCTGTTTCTTTTTTCATTACTAAAAAAATAAAGTTGATTTCTTGATGAATGGTTGACCTTTTTTGCAAAAATAGATATAATGGTTTTGTTGCAGTACTATTGCAGTACATTTGTCTAAAAATCGCATTATACAAAGGAAAAATCAAGGCTTTGTATTACCTCCGCAACCAAACAAGCACCGCAATTTTGATACAAAGTTGCGGTGCTTAATAATTAGGGAGATCGGAAACTATGCATTTATTATTTCTCAAGGAATTATTTCCTCAATACACAGTAGAGTTATATGCAGAAAATGATTCTGAAAGGGCAGAAATCAAAAATCAAGCGTTTAATGATTTGATAAAAGTTTATTATGACCCAGAAGACTTTGATATATATTGTTTGGTTTTCGCCACACAGCATGTACACATTTCAGAAAAAGAGCGACTGATAGAGTATGTGACAGCTTTTGCAAACGCTGAAACGGCAGCAATCGAGTTCTACGAAAACGGGCGTAATCGTTTCGGGGGCGATATCAGAACCGCCCTACTGGACAATCTTACATATAATAGTTTGCGAAATTACTTTGGCTATTCGTCTATCGATATCAGCAATCTGACTTTTCAGGTGAGAACTTGGGATAAAAAATACTGCTTTAATGGTATGTTTATAAAAGATTCTTCCGGTACGGTTCAAATTGTCAGAAAATATGTCGAAGAATAAAACACAGTGCATTTGTAATCTGTGGCCGCTCCCCTTTTTGTAGAATTGAACTCCCTATTCGGAAAAATGAACCCCTTGATGATTTTGAACCCCCTAACCGAAAGGGGGTTCATTTGTATCAAAATTACGGTTATTCGCCACAAGGGGCTATCTTTTCAGATAGTTCCTATTAGTTTATAAATGTGAAATACGGCATTGATACACAAAATGATAGTGAAATCAAATATTCAAAGAAATTAGGTAAATTTGTTACATAAATATAAATTCGCAAAAGGAACTCAATTATTATTTTTGTAATGAAATTAAATTAAGCAATATTTCATATCCACAATTTAACACTAAAAAAGAGATAGATACTCCTACTGGTGAGGTCACCGTAAATAAGATGTCAACACCCATTATTAGCAGTAATCTATCTCCAAACGACAATGTACCACAAAATGATATGTCTGTCAATAATAATTCTATGCAAAACAAGCTGAAATTGTGTAGGTTTACTGTAGACGTGTTAAAAAAATAGAAGCCGCACAGTTCCGTAATGCTTCAAAAGAACCCCTACGGCATACGGCCAAAGCGCGAGTTGGTCAAACTTCTTCTAACAAGACTTTATCAAAAAACAATAAAAAATGCAGGGAACAAAATACAATCCCCTGCCAACACCTCAAATATGGGTGGACTGGCTTCGCGGGGAGTTCCATCCTCTGCTATTAATAGTATAGAGCAAACTACAAAATTTGTCAATAATAATTCTATGCAAAACAAGCTGAAATTGTGTAGGTTTACAGTAGATGTGTTAAAAAAATAGAAGCCGCACAGTTCCGTAATGCTTCAAAAGAACCCCTACGGCATACGGCCAATACCGCTGCTGCGTCAACTTCTAATTACAATGTATCACAATGCAATACGTCTGTCAATAATAAGTCTATGCAGGACAGGACGAAATCGTAGGATTAAAATAGATTTGTTACAAAAAGCAAAAAATAGAAGTGACGGATGGAAATCTTGTGATACAGTAAAATTGTTATAAATGAAAAAAAGACGGATAATGTCTATCGCTGCAATGTGGCAAGAATAAACTTTTGTATAAAAATTACGATTATTGTGGGTTTCAATGTATAACAAAAGTGTATTCGATAAATATTTATGGGTATAATAATATGAACCGAATATAATTTTTGCCAAAAAATAATGACACTTATTATTTAGTAGAAACGGTTGTTGACAGCGGTTATCAAAAACTGTGGGCAGTAAGTGCTTACATAAAAAAGGTACAGTTACACAAGTATCCAATGGCAATGATGCCCCTGAATTTTACGTCCAAGACGAGCTTGCTTCTCCTGTACTTAATAACAGTATATCCAATTATGATGATGACGTCAATAGTATTTCTGTGTATGACAAGCAAAATAAATTAATTATTTAGGTTTACAATAATTAAGCACTATATTAACTTTCTGATAAAGAATATTCTCCAATTTGAAATTGATGGCTCAATGGGCAATGTAGTTTTATTGTTACAATAGTTGATGAAAAATAAGGCACAGAGGTTACAACCGTTGATGTTACTACAAATAATAGTAGCAAGAGACCAACCATCACCTCTGTGCCTAATATTAATGTACCACAATACAATACGTCAGTCAACAGTAAGTCTATGCAGGACTAACAGTAAGTATATGCACGACAAGCCGAAATATTATGGCTTTACAATAGATAAGCAACGGAGAGATGAACCTATTTTGTTCGACTTCCCGTTACTTATACATAGTCTCTTTTACAGCTAATGAATACAAAAATGAAATAACAGCCATTGACGTATTTTATTCGGTAAACGAAAAAAGAACCAGCCGGGAGTTCTAAATCCCCGAAAGTTTCTACACTTTCTACTGGTTCAAAATTAGTATATCCGATTTGCTTGATTTTGTCAAATTGAAATGAAAACTCAATCTGAAAGCATAGTTCATATCGGGCTGTGCTATTTTAATATTGTTTTATTTGACGGTGATGAAGATTTATGGTATATTAATTTTGATATGGGAGGGAAAATTATGCGAAAAATAATACCTGTTCTTTTAATTTCTATAATTATAATCGGTATAGCTGTTGCAGGTTGTTCAAAGTCTGAACCGATGCCTTATACCGGCTCGGACTATACGATTCCCGAGCTTGATTTAAGCGTTTTGCCAAATGAATTAAAGGGCAGTGAATATGAGTATCTTTACGAGCTTTCAACTGTTGACGATTCTAAAAAATATATGGCGCATCCTGATTCTGTTTTGCTCAAAAACGGAAATATACTAACAGTATATCCGGCGGGGCACGGAAAAGGAGCGATTCAAAACAAAATCAGCACCGATGGTGGTGTTACTTGGAGTGAAACAATTCCAAATACACCTGCGAGCTGGGAAAATTCACGCGAAACGCCGACGATTTACCGCCTTAAATTTACAGACGGTAAAACCGCTGATAAGCTGATAATAATTTCGGCAAATCCAAAGTGGGGCGATGAGCCTACGGACGGCGGTTTCAACTGCTCCGTTTCAACCGATGAAGGAGAAACGTGGACTGAATTTGAAACATTTTATGATGCAAACAGCGAATATCCCGTTGTGCCTATCGTTGCGATGGCAAGCCTCACACAGTTAAAAGAGAACGGCAAATTTGTTGATAAATGGATGGGATTTTTCCATGACGCCGAGTTTTTCAATTACAAAACAATTTTGACATTTGACGAAAACGGAAATCCTAAATGGAGCGTGCCCGAAAAATATTTCTCCGATTACCGTGAAATCGAAGAAAAATCAAATATGTGCGAGGTTGAGGTTATTCGATCAGGGCAGGGAGTGGGCGATGAGCTGTGCCTTATTACAAGGAGCAACAGCAAACAAATGAATTCTCTGATTTCGTTCTCCGAAGACGAGGGAAAAACATGGAGCGCTCCCGTTGAAGCTCCTGCCGCCTTGAACGGAGAACGCCACAAAGCGGATTATACAGACGACGGCAGACTGTTTATTACTTTCCGCTCAGTTGAGCGCGGTAAAAAAGCCGAGGAAAATGCGCCCCATAATTCTTCGGGCGGATGGCTCAGCGAGGGCTGGGTAGCATGGGTAGGCACATATGATGATTTGAAAAACGGCACAGAGGGTCAATACAGAATCAAGCTTGCCCACATCTATCAAAACTCTCAGTTTAAGCCTTCCTATTACGCAAATCCCGATACGGGCTATTGCGGCAACGTTGTTCTTGACGACGGTACGATAGTGACGACGAATTACGGTAAATTCAGCCCCAAAAAAAGAATTAATTTCGGAACCGATTTAAGGACATATATCTGTTCTAAAAGAATTCGGCTTGAGGATACGGATGCTCTGATTGATAAGATGAAAGAGTGACGGGAGAAATATATGGCGCATTTATATTTTACAAGGCACGGCGAAAGTGTGTGGAATATTGAAAATAAAATCTGCGGTACTACGGATATTGAACTGACCGAAAAAGGAAGAATGCAGGCGGCTCTGCTTGGAAAAAAAGTTGCGCAAGAGATCCACGATATAGATGAAATTTTGTATTCTCCGCTTAAACGCGCGGCGGAAACGGCAAAAATAATTTCGGATATTACAGGAATTTCGCTGCGCGAGGAAAAGAGACTTTCTGAGCAAAATTTCGGTAAATACGAATCAACAGCGAGAGACGGCGCGGAATTCAAAGTGTCAAAAACCTTTTTCGCGGACAGTTATTGCGGAGGAGAAACGATGCTCCGCCTTGCACAGCGAATTTATAATTTGCTTGACGATCTTAAAGCAGACAGCAAAACATATCTTCTCGTTGCGCACAACGGTATCGCGCGTTCGGTCAATTCCTACTTCTTTGATATGAGCAACGGGGAATACGCTGCTTTTGGAATTAAAAACTGCGAAATTAAAAAATACTTTTTTCCCGAATAGCAAAAAAATATTAAAGGCAAATCATTTGAAACCGCTGCAAAATAACTGCGGCGGTTTTACTTTTTTTATCTTTGCATATTCTTAAATTGAGAATAATAACAATAATTGAATATGTGAAAAACTACCAAATTATTTTTTAATTTTTATGAAATAGAGAGAAATATATAAATAAATTGTTTAATTTTAACATAAAAATTGACAACTACTGAAAAGTATTATACAATATTTACAAATATTTTTTATCATAATAGAGGATAATTGTTATGAAAATTTATAATTCAAACGACATAAGAAATATTGCGATTGCGGGTCACGCGTCAAAAGGTAAAACAACGTTGACCGAGGCGTTGCTTTTCCTTGCAAAAGCAACCGAAAGAATGGGAAAAGTGGCAGAGGGAAATACTGTTACTGACTATGATACTGAGGAAAAAAAGCGCGCTCTTTCAACTTCAAGCGCCGTTGCTCCCCTTGAATATAAAGGAAAAAAGATTAATATTATTGATACTCCCGGTCTTTTCGATTTTGCCGAGGGCGCCGCAGAGGGTCTCAGAGCGGCTGAAACGGCTGTTATTGTTGTGTCCTCGCGTTCAGGTCTTGCGGTCGGCGACGAAAAGGCTTTTAAAAGCGCAGGCTCAAGAGGTATGTCAAGAATTTTTGTAACAACGAAAATGGATGACGAAAGAGCCGATTTTTATAAAGTGTTTAACGGTCTTGCCGCCAAATTCGGCTCAAGCGTTTGCCCTATTGTTATACCTATTGTTTCCAACGGTAAGGTGAGTGCGTATTACAATCTGATAGACGATAAGGCTTATGCTTATAATGGTCTTAAATCATCACCGTCAGACGTGTCGCATGATGACGAGCAGCGTTTTGAGGCTATCAAAGAGGTGTTTAACGAGGCTGTTGCGGGAACAGATGAAGAAATTATGGAAAAATATTTCGGCGGCGAGGAACTCACCAAAGAGGATAAAATCAAAGGTCTTCGTATAGGCGTTGCCGACGGCTCCATTATTCCCGTTTTTGCATTGAGCGGAGCAACGGGCGAGGCTTGCGATATGCTGCTTGATTTTATTGCAGACGCCTGCCCCGCACCTAAATCCGAGTACGCAAGCTGCGACGGCGAGCCGATTGAACTTAATCCCGATGTGAACGGTCCGCTTGCCGCGATCTGTTTCAAAACCGTTGCAGACCCGTTTATCGGAAAACTCTCGTTTTTCAAGGTTATAAGCGGAAAAATAAATTCGGCAACGATTCCTTATAATACCTCAACCGGCAAGGAAGAGCGAATGGGCAAAATCGTTACAATGTTCGGCTCAAAGCAGATTGAATGTTCGGAAATTCCCGCGGGCGATATCGGCGCTATTGTTAAGCTCACAGGTTTTAACACGGGAGATACACTTTGTTCCTCTTCAAAAGTTGTTAAGCTCGACGGCGTGGCAACTCCCAACGCAACTTATGCAATGGCAGTCGGCGCGGTTAAAAAGGGCGATGAGGAAAAAATCGCAAACGGTCTTTCAAGACTTTCGGAGGAAGACCCCAGCCTTATGTTCTACACAAATAATGAAACACATCAGCAGATTATCAAAGGGCTTGGCGAACAGCAGCTTGACGTTGCCGTTTCAAGACTGAAATCAAAATTCTCTGTAGATGTAACGCTGTCTGTGCCAAAGGTTGCTTACCGTGAAACAATCACCATAAAGGTTTCGGCACAGGGCAGACATAAAAAACAGAGCGGCGGTCACGGTCAGTTTGGAGACGTGTTTATTGAATTTGAGCCATTCGATTGCGAAAAACTTGTATTCGCTGAAAGAATTGTCGGCGGCTCGGTGCCTAAGAATTTCTTCCCGGCTGTAGAAAAAGGTCTTAACGAATGTATGGAAAAAGGCGTTCTTGCGGGATATCCCATGGTGGGAGTTAAAGCAACACTTTATGACGGTTCTTATCATCCCGTTGATTCAAGTGAGATGAGCTTTAAAATGGCGGCTGCGCTTGCATATAAGGAGGGCATTTCAAAGGCAATGCCTATAATCCTTGAGCCTGTTTCAACGGTTAAGGCAATATGCAACGACGAAGCTATGGGTGATATCATCGGCGATATAAACAAGCGCCGCGGCAGAGTTCTCGGTATGAATCCTATCGGCGACGGTATGCAGGAGATAACCGCTGAAGTGCCCGACGCGGAGATGGCAACATTTTCAACTTCCATGCGCCAAATCACTCAAGGAAGGGGTTCGTTTGAATCGGAATTTGCTCGCTATGAGAGATGCCCAGAGCATATTTCCCAGAAAATAATTGCCGAAAGCGCAAACGAATAAGAAATACTGTTAATGGGTGGGTTCTTGCCTGCCCATTAATGATTATGAGGTAACATATATGAGAAAATTTTATCAGGAAATCAAAAAATATTCATTGATTGTGATTATTGTTACTGCGGTTTTGGGCGCATTGTTGATTGCTTATCCTGCGCAGATGATAGCCTACACCTCTGTAATAATCGGCGGATGTTTCATCCTTTGCGGCGCTGTGGCTTTAGTAAATTATTTAATTAAGAAGGATTCAAAATTTCCTCTTGTTTTGGGAATAATCGCTGTGATTTCAGGCATTATTATCTGTGCCGCTTACAGGCAGATAGTATCCGTGATTATCTTTTTCCTCGGCGTTTTCCTGCTTGTTGGAGGACTCATTGATTTTATTAATTCAATTGATGTTGCAAGAATGCGTTTTCATTCGTGGATATTTACAATAGTGCTTTCCGTGGCGTCTATCGTTCTCGGCGTTATTTCAATAGTTAATCCCTTTAACGCGCAAAATAAAATTGTTCAGCTTATAGGCGGCGGACTTGTTCTTTTTGCGGTGCTTGATTTAGTAACGTTTATTCAAGTAAGAATGGTTGCAAAAGAAATAGACAGAAAGATTAAAGAACAGCAAAGCGAGGAAGACGCGGTTGAGGTGGATTTCAGAGAAGTTGACGACAACTAAACGATGGGCTTAAGCAAATAAGATTCTGATCTGTGTCGGCAGATCAGGTTCTTATTTTTTTGTTTATTAACTTGAAGTATATATTTAATAATGATATAATATCAAAATAATACCAAAAACTTTTAAATATTTATCCCTAATTTTAAGGAGATATGGTGATATATTATGTTATATACGGAAAAATATAAGGAATGGCTCTCTTTTGCAGATGAAAAAACCAAGGCGGAGCTTGAATCAATTGCGGGAGACGAAAAGGAAATTGAAGACAGGTTTTACAAGGACTTGTCTTTCGGAACGGGCGGTCTCCGCGGAATTATGGGAGCAGGCTCAAACAGAATGAACAAATACACTGTGGGTAAGGCCACCTACGGTCTTGCGAACTATCTTAAATCAAAATACAGCGGCGAAATCAAAATTGCCGTTGCATATGACAGCAGGAATAATTCCGCATATTTTGCCGAAGTGGCGGCAGGCATTTTTGCAAACTGCGGTTTTAAGGTTTTTCTTTATGACACACTTGTTCCTGTTCCCGTGCTTTCGTTCACAACGGCTTATCTCGGCTGCAATGCGGGCGTAATGATTACCGCATCGCACAATCCAAAGGAATATAACGGATATAAGGTCTATGATAACCGCGGCTGCCAATTTTGCACGGAGGACGCAAGAAACGCTATTTCGTATATTAACAAAATAACCGATTTTGGCGTTATTCCGTTTGGCAGCGGTGAAAATGAGAATATTACGATGATCGGCGAGGAAACACTTTCTGCTTATCTTGCGGCGGTTAAAAAGCAGAGCCTTTATGAAGAAAAATCCGATTTGAAAATAGTTTATACCCCTCTGCACGGAACGGGAAACATTCCCGTAAGGCGAATGCTTGAAGGACTTGACGTTACCGTTGTTAAGGAGCAGGAGCTCCCCGACGGCAATTTTTCAACAGTGAGAAGTCCTAATCCCGAAGAAAAAGACGCGCTGTTAATTGCGATTGATAGGGCAAAGGATATAGGTGCGGACTTGGTTCTCGGAACAGACCCCGATTGCGACAGGGTGGGAATCGCTGTTAGAGACAGCGGCGGAGAATATGTTTTATTTACAGGAAATCAAACAGGCGCGCTTCTTGTTAAATTCGTGCTTGAAATGAAGAAAAAGAGCCTTAATCCGAAATCAACGCTTGTTAAAACGATAGTAACATCCGAACTTGGCGCCAATATCGGCAGAAAATACGGCTTGCAGGTTGAGGAAACGCTTACGGGCTTTAAATACATAGGCGAAAAAATCAATAAATATGAGGACAGCGGTGAACGTGAATTTGTTATCGGCTATGAGGAATCTTACGGATATCTTGTTGGCACACATGCCAGAGATAAAGACGCTGTTGTTTCTTCCATGCTGATTTGCCAGATGGCGGCTTGGTATAAAAACAACGGAAAAACGCTTATTGACGGTATTAACGAGATTTACGAGGAATACGGCTATTATCTTGATTCCCTTGATTCTTTTGTTCTTAAAGGCAAGGACGGAGCCGAAAAAATTCAGAATCTTATGACTGAATTCAGAAAAAACGGAAACAAGTATTTTGACGGCATAAAAGAAACAATTGATTATTCCGAGGGAATAAGAGATCTGCCCAAGGAAAATGTGCTTAAATACGTTTGGGCGGACGGTTCATGGATTGCAATTCGTCCAAGCGGAACCGAGCCGAAAATAAAAGTATATTACAGCGTTCAAGACGCCGATAAAGCAAATGCCGAAAAAAGGCTTACCGAAATCAAAAAAACTATAGTTGAAATAATAAAATAATTTAGAGGTTTGCGGCAATGGAAAAATATATAAACGAAGTGCTTCAGCCGAAAATTCAGGGGGACGGCGGCTGGATAGAATACGTTTCTTTTGAAAACGGAGTTTTAAACGTCATTTTCAGAGGCGAATGTTCAAAATGCCTTATTCTTCACCGTTGCGTTGATTGGATTGAAGATGAAATCAAGAGGGATCTGAATAAAACCGTAAAGGTTAATGCAATACGCAAAAAGCCTTATTTTCAGGATGTTTGAGGAGATTGAGCTATGGCACATATAAAGGTTGTAAGGCGCTCAATGCGTCCGGAAGAATGGACCGATCTTCGCTTCGGATGGCTTAAAAGGCATATATATTCTTCCCGATGGGAAATAAAAAATCTTATGATTCGTGACGCCCGCCAGGTTTCTGAAATGGAATATGAATATTATTCCGATGATTACAGACCTCTTAAAAAGGGTGATATGTATTTTACGCCCGACGGAACGGCTTTTATTAAGGCAGACGTGAATATTCCCGAGGAAATGCGGGGCAAAGAGCTTTGGTTTTCTCTTAAAACCGCTGCTGAAATTTGCGTTAAGGTAAACGGAAAATTTGTCGGCGGTGTGGATCCGAACAGAGAGCGTATGCTTCTTTCACCGTATGTGAACGATGCGAAAACACTTCATTTTGAAATGATGGGCTATAACAGAAGTAAGCCCGATGATGAAAGAAACCCCGAAAGTCTTTCTGTGCGCGGTTGCCGCCAAATATTTGAAGGCGCTTATATATGCACTGTTGATCATGCCGTGCAGGATCTTGTTTGGGATTTTGAACTTTTGCTTGATATCGCAAAAAGCGAATTATTTAACGAGGATTACAGAAATTTTCTTAATAAAGAGCTCAACAACGCAATGAACTTTATTGATTTTGACGGCGAGGAGCTCAAAGGCGTTGAAGACGCGCAAAAATATATTAATGACGTTATTTATGCAAATGATAATTACAAGGGCAACGGAGACGTTGCGTTGATAGCACATTCTCATCTTGATATAGCGTATTATTGGCGGAGAATTCACGCTGTTCAGAAGAATTTAAGAACTGTTCTGATTCAGCTTCGCCTTATGGATAAATATCCCGAATTCAAATATACACATACTCAGCCTTACGTTTACGAAACTCTTGAAAAATATTATCCAGATGTTTTTGAAGAGCTTAAAGAAAAGGTTGCAAACGGGCAGTTTGAGCCCGTGGGGGCAATGTATGTTGAGCCGGACTGCAATATTCCGAGCGCCGAGAGCCTTATTCGCCAATGCCTTTACGGTCAGCTAACATATAAGAGAATGTTCGGAAAAACGGTTAACAACGCGTGGCTGCCCGATGTTTTCGGAAACAGCTGGATACTTCCGCAGATTTTGAAAAAAAGCGGAGTGGATTACTTTGTTTCAAATAAAATGTCCACTTGGAACGACACGAACCGTTTCCCTCATAACAATTTTATATGGCGTGGAATAGACGGCACCGAAGTATACGCCTGTGTGCCGCCGACGCACTTTATCACATGGAATATGCCGAGTCAAATTCAAGAAAACTGGGAGGCATATATTGATAAGGACAGCGGCGGTCAAACTATGAATATGTTTGGCTACGGCGACGGAGGTTCGGGCTGCACCGAGGAAATGATAGAGATGATGCGGCGTTTCAAAAAGCTTTCAATAATGCCCAAATGCGAGCATATGGGCGGCGCGGAATTTCTTGAAAAAAATCTTAAAAACAATGATTCTCTTTCTGTTTGGGACGGCGAGCTTTATCTCGAAATGCACCGCGGAACATTTACAACAAAAAGCAATATGAAACGAGCCAACCGCAGGCTTGAATTCAAATTCAGAAACGCGGAGATGCTGTCTGTTCTCAGAGGCGAAGAAAACCGCGATAAGATAACTGAACTTTACAAAAAATTTCTTATAAATCAGTTTCACGATATTCTGCCGGGTTCACACATTCACCCCGTATATGAGGACGCCATGGCTGATTATGCGGAAATTGAAAATAAACTTGATAAAATTATCGGAAACGGCACAAAATATTTTAACACTCTTAATTTCAAAAGGGACGCGCTTACCTTTGTGCCGAACAAAAACGGTTCCTCAACGAGATATTTTCAAAAGGGTAACTGGATAGTTCCGAACATTCCCGCTCTTTCCTCCGCACATCTGCGAAAATCGTCATTTAAAGGCGAATGGATTGAAATCGGCAAAACTGTTGAAACACCGTATTATTCCGTCTTGTTCAATGAGGACGGTTCGATCGCGTCGCTTTATGATAAAGAGCTTGACCGTGAGTGGGTTGACGGCGATTTTAACAAGCTGAAAATCTATACCGATTGCCCCGGAAATTATGACGCGTGGGATATTTTGCCTAACTACAAGGATAAGCAAATTGAAATCAAGGTTGAATCTCCGCTTTCTCTTCTTGAAAAAGACGGCGAGTGCGCGTCGTTTGTAACAACACTCAAAACAGAAAAATCCGCATGGACAATGATTATACGCCTGTTTAGGCAGAGCAGGGGCATAGAGGTTGAAAACGTTGTTGAATGGAATGAAAAGCACAGGCTTGCAAAAGCGGAATTCCAATGCAACGTGCTTACTCGAAAGGCACTCTGCGATACGTCGGCAGGATTTGTTGAACGTGATACTCACAAGAACACATCATGGCAGCAGGCGCGATTTGAGGTTTGCCATCACAAGTGGTGTGATTTATCCGAAGAAAGCGGCGGCATTGCTTTAATCAACGACGGAAAGTACGGAGTTGCTTTTGATGAAAACAGTATGAGTCTTTCTCTTCTTCGCGCGACTGTAAGACCCGATGTAACGTCTGATATTGGAAATCACGACTTTTGCTATATGATTATGCCGCATGCCGACAGCGCCGTTAAAGCGGAAATAAACAAAACAGCGTTTCAATTCAATATGCCTCTTGTTAAGGCGGATGTGCAATATTGCGGAGACACTTATGAGCCGCTATATATGCAGTCTTTAAAAGAGTCTGAAAACGGCGTAATGACAATTATTCGTCTTTCCGAACAGGACGGACGCCGCGGTAAAATAAAACTCGGTAAAAAAGTTAAGCTCCTCAATCTTCTTGAGGAGACGGTTGGAGAAACTAATGTGCTTGAATACAAGCCTTTTGAGATATTGACTATAGGAATTGAAAAACTATGATACCTGATCAAATTTCTTTTTTGGTAATACTTATATTGATTTTCGGAATAATCATTCTGCCGCTTGTAAACCGCTGGCAATTTAAGCGCCTTCCAGACAATCAGAAGGTTCTCACAATTATGAAACAGGCAGACAAGCTCGTTTATTGGAAAAACATTTCAGATGGCAGAACAGGGAATCTTTTCTTTGTTAAAAATAAGAGAAAAATTCTTGTTTACCCTTGGTATATAGACGAGAGAGGCAGAATGGTAATCACAAAGAAAAATCCGTTTGATCACTGGGATTATCCTGAGGACAAAGCGCCGCTCAGCGAAGAGGAAATCAAACAGGCAAGAAATGAGTTATACGCTTATTCAAAAAAGTCTTCCGTAAAAATCATCTTTAATGACCCATTTAAAGAGAACAAAGCAAAGTAAAAACCAAAGTGCGGAAAAGGGCAGACATATCTGCCCTAAAAAATTAAAGGGCATATTTTTGTAATCCCAAACATTCATACCGTATTTTATATTAAAAATACATCCGAACAAAAGCTCAACAGCCGTGATAATAAAAGCACCCAAAATGCACTTTGCGGCAATGGGCATTGCTGCCATTTCCTGCCCGATGCAGGCTAAAATCATAAGTATGATTCCGCCCGCGAAGAACATACTGTAATGCGTTCTGCCGCGCCAGATTATTTCAAGTGTGCAGTAACCCTGCCCACCGAGGAAAAATAAAAATAAATAATAAACCAAATAA
>CANRMJ010000014.1 GCA_947631705.1 uncultured Clostridia bacterium | reverse complement strand
GCGATACGAGATGCAATTGAGGCTGTTAGTGAATATACGCCTTATGTGGAGGTGCATATGAGCAACATTCATGAACGTGAGGATTTCAGAAAAATATCCGTTATAACAGACGTTTGCGTAAAGCAGATTTCCGGATACGGGAAAGACAGTTATAAAATGGGTATTGATTTATTAATGGAAATATTATAAAATATATTAGCGAAATATTTAGTTACTTACGGAGGTATAATAATATGGTAACAGCAGGCGATTTCAGAAACGGCGTTACTTTTGAAATGGACGGTCAGGTTTATCAGATCATCGAATTTCAGCACGTTAAACCCGGAAAGGGAGCAGCGTTTGTAAGAGCGAAAATCAAAAACGTAATTCAGGGCTCGGTTACGGAAAGAACGTTCAATCCTACCGAAAAATTCCCAACAGCGTATATAGAGAGAAAGGAAATGGTTTACTCTTATAACGACGACGGAATCTATTATTTTATGGATCAGGAAACGTTTGATATGATCCCCGTTGGCGAGGCTGACTTAAGTGATAACTTCAGATTTGTTAAAGAAAACGATATCTGCCGTATCCTCTCCTACAAGGGCAAGGTGTTCGGCGTTGAGCCGCCCACATTTGTAACGCTTGAGGTTGTAAAGACCGATCCCGGCTTTAAGGGCAACACCGCCACAAACACTCTTAAACCTGCGGTGCTTGAAACGGGAGCTGAAATCCGTGTTCCGCTTTTCATCAATGAGGGCGATTCCATCCGTGTAGACACAAGAACTTGTGAATATATGGAAAGAGCATAAATAATATTAAAGGAGTTTTGTTTTATGAATACTGCTGAAAGTCTCGGCTATCTCAAAGGTCTGCTTGAGGGACTTGATATTGATAAGGACAAAAAAGATTATAAAGTTTATAAGGCTATCATAGATGTGCTTGAAAATCTTTCCGAGGATATTGAAGATGTTTACGAAGAAATTGATTCTATAGAGGAACAGGTTGACGCTATAGATGAGGATCTTGCGGGCGTTGAGGATTATCTTGAAGATGATTGCTGCTGCGATGATGAATGTGAATATGAAATAGCTTGCCCCGAATGCGGCGAAAATATCACTGTTGACGAAAAAACAATAGAAGAGGGCGGAATTAATTGCCCCGCCTGCGGCGAATATCTTGAATTTGAATGTGATTGCTGCGGCGACGAGGAAGAAGAATAATATTTTTCTGTTAAAATGTCTTAAATGCAAATGCACCCTGATATTTTCGGGTGCGTTTGTTTAGTTGCGGTTCAGGGAAGTGATAAATATGAAAAAATTGCCTAAGTGGCTATCAAAGGCGCTTATTGTGCTTATGGCTCTGACTCTGCTCACAGGTTCTGTTATCGTCTACGGAGCCACTTTGCCTGATTTTATACCAAACACCCCTATACAGTTTAATAATTTATACGATGCGCTTTTTTCAGAACTGCATTTATCCACGGGAAACATAACTTATCCGTATGAGGAGGGCAGCTGGCGCTATTACTACTGGTGCGTTTATAATTGCCAATATAACGCTGATTACACGATTCACGTTAACCACAACGGAAGAAAAGCTATGGAGGTTCAGCTTTACGACGCGGACGGAACCACTATGCTTGCCGAGGATAAAGGAACGCTTACAAGGCTTGAAACAGGCAGATACAATTATAACTGTGAAATTACATATTCTCTTACCGAAGGTCACAAATATTATTACAGAATTGCTTTTTCGGAGCATTATTTAGACTCCTGCGGTGATTTTACCGTTTCGCTTGTAAGCACTCCCGGAAACAGAATAACAAGCGATGAAAACATTCTTTTGCAGATAGGAAACTACGAACCTTATACATATGATATAGATGAATACAGCCGCGAAAGGCTGAGAAATGATTTAACGTTTATAGCAATTTATACCGGCGGCGTTGTGGACAGATGGTACGGCAGCGAAAATCCCACGGGAGTTCCCACGCTCAGAGGATGCTATATAATGTTTGATTATTCTGACTGCGCCGCAACGGTAGGCGAACACACGATAACCGCGCATTATATGGGGCGTTCAACGAGCAAAACCTTTTATATTACAGGCTGTGAGCACCAATATAATCTCACTTCCCAAACGGAGCGGACATGGCTGAAAAGCGCAACGCAAACATATAAATGCGATGTTTGCGGCAAGGAATACACGTCAGTTACCGAAAAAAGCGGAAAAGAGCTTTTTGCTGATTTTAACAATCATCTTGACGCTCGCCACGGCGAAAGAAATTATTCAGCCGATTTTGATTTGAATAAAGACCAAATTATTAACGTTCGTGATTTTTCAATTTTATACAGCATTTTTGATGAGACAAAACAGGATTTTAACCGCTGTTTAAACTTACGCAGGAATGATAAAAATTATAAAGAAGAATACGACTTAAACGGTGACGGAATAATTAATATGAGAGATTATGTTATTCTGTATAGCACTAAGACTCATATGTAAGCAAATCTTTGACGTATCAAAAATAAATCTTAAATATATTTAAATAATAAAAAGCGAGCGCGTATCACGCTCGCTCTTTTCATTTGCGGCTTGATTAGCCGAGTGCGTCTCTCACAGCGTCGCCAACGTCATCGGCGGCTCTGCCGGCGCCGTCTGCGGCGTCGTTTGCCGCGTCGCCTATATCGGACGCCGCTTCGCTTGCGTTTTGAGAAGCGTCTGTCGCTCCTTCCTCTGCCATATTATTGCCTGTTGTTCCCGAAGTTTGAGGCTCGGTTGTGGTAGTAATATTTCTTGTTGTTGAGGTAGTGTCTTTATCAACATTTCCTCCTCTGTCGCAGCCGATGAAAAGCGCAGCGCACACAGTGATTGCAAGAATTACCGCTATGATGTTACGTTTCATAATCTTTTTTCCTTTCTTTTTTATATTTATATAAACAGGATCATTCCTGGAATTAGAGAGCTTATTTTGTTAACGTGCCGTTGTCGGAGTAAAGCAGCAGAAGAATATTTTCTTCCTCACCCGTTTCGGTATTAATATAGATTAATACCTCGTCGCCGCTGCCGCTTCTGCAATGGAATTCAATACAAGGCGCCTCTTTTCCGTTGTCTTTCGGAATTACGCAGCTTTTAGCGGAAATCACTTCAAGCCGCGTTGAGAGTTTGTTTCTCAGGTCGCTTTCCGAAACATTTACAGAGTAAGTTCCTCTCGTTTTATGATTGGTGAGAAATCCTTCGGCTTCAAGTGAATAAATCTTTCCGTCAGACATAGAAATTCCAACCTTGATTAAATCTGCGTAATAGATTGTTGAGCCGTTGCTGTATGCATAATTCACAATACAGACGTTATCCTGAACGGCGTAATAAGTCTCCACCATATTATCATAACCAAGACGTTCAAGATAAGCAGATGCAATATTTACCGCGTTTTCCTGAGTTATTCTCTGAGAATCAACTTGACTCGTTCCTATAATATACGCAACGTATCCGCCTTTTTTTGTTACGGCGATTTTATATCCTGAGCTTGTAAAATCGTAGCAGGGAATAGTTCCGTTTTCCTCGTCCGAATAATTTATCTTATCCGTGGTTGTATAAACAGCTTTGGCTGCGATATTCAAGGCGTCATCACGGCTTATATCAACGGCTTTTTCAAGAACCGCAGGTTTTCTGTTCAACACGGCGTCTGCAAACGGTCCGTCATACACGAGCGTTGGATAATCGGAAAATGTTTCCTCCGCTTGAGTGAAATCAAGCGAAATGGAAGATATTTTTCCGCCTGTGAAATCACTTTCTATTTCATTGTCGGTAATCTGACCACCGTTATTGCATCTTTCAACCATTTTATTTACACTGTCTGCATACGCTTTTGCATATTTGAGCAGCTTTTCAAGGTTATCAAATTCCTCTTCGCTTATCTCGGTGCCGTTTTGCGTTTTATCGCTCAAATAGCTTGCGTAGTCAGAAGCTTGGCTTAAAAATTTATAGGTTCCGCTTAAATTCATTTGATCTATCGGTAACTGAGAAATAGCGTCTTTTGCTGTGCTGCACTCTGAATAAAGATCCTCCGAAAGGCTTGCCATCATAGTCGGAGTTGTTGCATAAGCGCTTTTTGTTAAATTTGTTTCAATGGAATCAAGACATTCCGATAATTCGGTAAGACTCTGCTCGTAATTTGCCTCAAGGCGGGCTTTATATGCACGGCTTTGATTGTTTCCGATTATTGCATATGCTGCAAGCACGGCAACAAATGTTAATGCAAACGAAAAGAGCCTGATAATACTGCGATTTGTCATATGTTTCAACCTCCGATTGTATTTTTGCCCCAAAATGCTAAAAACATACAAAAAAACCTTTAAAAGCGGATTTAAGTTTGATATAATGATTTTAATTGTATAAACGGAGAAATATAGTGTGAAAAATCACACTAATACGATTATAATAGCCAGTTGAGGTGCCCAAAATTTAACGTTCAAAACTTAGATGTTAAATTTTGACCTCTGCCAGTTCTTTTTGCTCCCTGTTTCTCGCACTGCGAGCGGTCGCAAACGAACCCCTCAAAATTTGCCTATGGCATAATTTTGAGATGGCTAAATTCCCACTATACGCCTTATCCGGCTACGTAGGGCGTATATAGATTTTTATTTTATTTATTTGTAGCCGGAAAGGCTATGGGAATTAAAATGAGTGAAAAATTTGAAAAAAAAAGAATAGTAATTAAGGTCGGCACTTCGACTTTAACTCATAAAACGGGAAAAACTAATATTGCAAGAATCGCAAAGCTCGCCTCCGTTTTGTCTGATTTAAAAAACGAAGGGCGCGAGATCATTCTGGTTTCTTCGGGCGCTATCGGAGTGGGCGTAGGAAAGCTCCGTCTTGGGGAAAAGCCTTCAGAAACAAAGGGACTTCAGGCTGCGGCAGCCGTCGGTCAGTGCGAGCTGATGTTTTTGTATGATAAGTTTTTTTCGGAATACGGAGTTGTTGTCAGTCAGTTGCTTCTTACGGTAGGAGAAATTGATGATGAGGAAAGCAAAGAGCATCTTATTGATACGCTCAATCAGCTTCTTGCTTATGACTGCCTGCCGATAGTAAATGAAAACGATTCGGTTTCGGTGGATGAGCTTCTGAACGGTGATAACGACTGCCTTTCGGCAAGAGTCGCGCAAATAACGAATGCGGATTTGCTTATTATGTTAACGGATACAGATGGTCTATACGACAGTAATCCCGCTGTGAATCCTTCTGCCGAACCAATAAGAAAGGTTAAGGAAATCAACGATGAAATACGCGCCATTGCGGGCAGCGCGGGGAAGAAAGGCACGGGAGGCTTTGTGACTAAGATAAAGGCGGCGGAAATCGCTGTTTCATCGGAAATACCCGTAGTTATTATGAACGGAGCTAAGCCAACCGATATATATAAGGTTTTAGACGGAAAGCCTGTGGGAACATATTTTGAGGTGGTAAAAAATGATTAATCTCGGAAAAAAAGCGCTTGAGGCTAAAGACTTTCTTTCCTCGGTAACCGAAGAACAGAAAAACACTGCGCTTAAATCAATTGCAAAAGCACTCAGGGATAACAGCAAAACTATTATTGAGGAAAATAAAAAGGATCTTAAAATCGGCAGAAATGCGGGTCTGAATTCGGGTCTTCTTGACAGGCTTATGCTTGATGAAAGCCGAATCAACGCAATCGCGGACGGCGTTGAGGATGTTGCGGCGCTTCCCGACCCGTGCGGAATTACGCTTGAGGAAATCAAAAGACCGAACGGTCTTGTTATTAAAAAAATATCGGTGCCGCTTGGTGTTATTGGTATAATTTACGAGGCAAGACCTAACGTTACGGCAGACGCGGCGGTGCTTTGCCTTAAAAGCTCAAACGCCGTTATACTTCGGGGAGGCAAGGAGGCAATCAACTCAAATATGGCTATTGCCTCCGTTATGCGGGCAGCGATAAAGGATTGCGGCTTTGATGAAAACTGTATTCAGCTTGTTACCGATACTTCAAGGGATTCCGCAAATGAAATGATGAGATTAAACGGTTATCTCGACTGCCTTATTCCGCGCGGCGGCAAAAATCTCATTAAAACCGTTGTTGAAAATTCAACTGTTCCCGTTATTGAAACAGGATCGGGCAACTGCCATATTTACGTTGACGGCGATGCCGATATCGAAATGGCTGCAAAAATTATTTTCAATGCTAAAACACAGCGTATAGGAGTTTGTAATGCTTGCGAAAGCCTTGTTATCAATTCCGAAATAATAGGCAGGGCGTTGCCGAAAATCAAAGAACTGCTTGATACAAAAAATGTTGAAATCCGCGGTGATGAACGCGCGAGAGCGGTATGCGGCGGAATTCTTCCCGCCGCGGAAGAGGATTTTTCAACCGAATACCTTGATTATATTATCAGTGTAAAAACCGTTGATACTCTTGACGAGGCGATAAAGCATATAAATAAAAATTCAACACGCCACAGCGAGGCGATAATTACTTCAAACAAATCTCATGCCGAGGAATTTCTGCGCCGCATTGATTCTTCTTCCGTATATGTTAACGCATCAACAAGGTTTACGGACGGAGGCGAATTCGGACTTGGCGCGGAAATCGGTATTTCCACACAGAAACTGCATGCCAGAGGACCTATGGGGCTTCGTGAACTTACTACAACAAAATATCTGATTTACGGAAACGGACAAATAAGATAAACAAGAACAATAAAAGTGAGCGGTCATTTGACCGCAAAACAGGAGAATAAATGGATAAGTATAAAAAGCTTGCCTCAAACACAATTATTTTTGCAATAGGAACCTTTTCATCAAAGCTGCTTTCGCTTGTGCTCACGTTTTTTTACACGCGGGTTATGGACACAGGCTCTTTCGGCGGAGCAACTTTGATTCAAAACGCGGTAAACATACTTGTGCCGATAGTTACTCTTGCGGTAAATTCGGCCGCCCTGCGTTTTGCCATTGATAAGAAGAGCGATAAAAGAGGAGTTTTTACAACGGGAGTTGCCACAACGTTGATAGGCTTTGCGGTATTCTGTATATTTGCCCCTCTTGTAACAAAAATTAATATTAATGATTTTAATATGGGGCAGTATGCCGTTTTACTGTATCTTATGCTGTTGGGCTCGTCACTCCGCCAGCTTTGCCAGCAATTTATCAGGGGTTCGGGTCACGTTAAGCTCTATGCGGTAGACGGAGTTATCGCAACGGCAACGTCCGCCGGTTTCACTTTCCTTTATTTGGGAGCGTTCAAATGGGGAATATACGGCTATATTCTTGCGATTTTCACAAGCGATATGCTTTCCGTTTTATTTATGTTTGTGTGCGCCAAGCTTTGGAATTTTCTTGATTTTAAACACGGATTGAAAAAAAACACGGTTGTGCCTATGCTTAAATACTGCATACCGCTTATTCCCACCGTTATTCTTTGGTGGATTATCAATGTTTCAGACCAGTACATGGTAACTTATTTTGACAGTGTGGCGGAAAGCGGTCTTTACGGAGCGGGATATAAAATACCGAACTTTGTTATAATTTTTTCTTCGATTTTTATAGACGCTTGGCAGCTTTCGGCGGTTGACGAGTATGAGAATGAGCACAAGGCACGTTTTTTCACAAATGTTTTTAAGGTTTACAGCGGAGCGCTGATTGCAATAGGCGCTATGCTTGTTTTGTTCTGCCGTATAATAACCGATTTGTATTTGGGAGAGGAATATTATTATTCTTGGCATTATGTTCCCATTCTTGTTATTGCAACAACTTTTTCATGCCTTGTAAATTTCTTCGCGTCTGTTTATATGGCTGAGAAAAAGAGCGTTCGCTCAATGGTAACGGCTGCCTGCGGCGCGGTGGTAAATATTGTTTTGAATCTTATTCTTATTCCGAAATTCAGTTCTTACGGAGCTGCTGTTGCAACGGCAATATCTTTCGTAACCGTATTTATAATAAGGATTATAGACACAAGACAGTTCGTCAGGGTTAAAATCAATTATTTAAAACTTTTGGCTTCTGCCGCATTATTGGTTGGAATGGCGGTTATAATGATATTTGAAGTTGCCGGAGAATGGCAGAGCTTTGCAATTGCGTTTGTGCTCGCGGCGGCAATCGTGACCATTAATTTCCGCTCGGTTACAGATATATTGCATCTGCTTTCGGAGAAAACGGTAAATAAGAAAAGCAAAAAGGCATAGAATAATATGATATAGCTATTGAATATTTCTGAGTTTTAGTGTATAATCAACAAATACTTGGAAGAATAATGAAATATTTAATAGAATTTTTGGAGGTTTTGCATATGAAATCATTGATTTCGGTTTCTCAGGCAAAAAAGTTAATTGTTGATAAACTCAGCCATTTTTTCGGCGTTTCGCCGGAAACGGCGTCAATTGAACAGTTTTATAAAGCTGTTGCAATGATTGTTCGCGACGAGCTTTCCGTAATGAACGGTGATTTTCGCAGTGCTGCCGAAAAGCAGGACAGCAAACGTGTTTATTATCTCTGCATGGAATTCCTTATGGGGCGTTCGCTTAAAAACAATCTTTATAATTTAGGACAGACCGAGGTTTTCGCTGAGGCGCTTAAAAGTTTTGATATAAGTCTTGAAAAACTCTATTCACAGGAGCCGGACGCGGGGCTCGGAAACGGCGGTCTTGGCAGACTTGCCGCCTGTTATCTTGACGGTCTTGCGACAAACGGTATTCTTTCAATGGGATATTCGATACGCTATGAGGCGGGAATTTTCAAGCAAAAGCTTGTAGACGGCTGGCAAACGGAACTTCCTGATTTTTGGCTCCCCGGCGGAGAGGTTTGGCTTGTTCCGCGTGAAGAAAGAGCTGTTGAAATTAATTTTGAAGGCTGGGTAGATGATAGCTGGGACGGAGATTATCACCACGTTGAAATGCGCGATTGCAATACTGTTACGGCAATCCCTTATGATATGTACGTTTCGGGCAAGGGAAAGGGTGTTTCCCGTTTGCGTCTTTGGGCGTCACGCAAGCCCGAGCTTGATATGAGTTTGTTTAATCAGGGTTCATTTATTAAGGCTATGGAACAGTCCGCAATGGCAGAGGCGATTTCAAAGGTTCTCTATCCTGCCGATAATTCTCCCGAGGGCAAATCGCTCCGCCTGCGCCAGCAGTATTTTCTTGTTTCAGCCTCTATTCAAGATATAATTCACCGCCATTTAACAACGTATTCAACTCTTGATAATCTTCCCGACAAGGTTGCCATCCATATAAACGACACTCACCCCACAATGGCTATTCCCGAGCTTATGAGAATTATGCTTGATGAGTGCGGTTATGATTGGGACAGCGCTTGGAACCTTGTAACAAAAACTGTTGCATATACAAATCACACCGTTATGAAAGAGGCGCTTGAATGTTGGAGCGAGGAGCTTTACAAAAGACTTCTTCCTCGTATCTATCAAATCACAAAAGAGATAGATAACAGATTCAGGGCTTATGTGTGGGGCGCGACCCACGATGCCGACAAGGTTGAGCGTATGGCCGTTATTTCGGGCGGAGTTGTTCGCATGGCAAATCTTTGCGTTGCCGGTTCGCATTCCGTAAACGGCGTTTCGGCGCTCCATTCCGAAATTCTCAAAGAAACGGTGTTCAATGATTTTTATACAATAACTCCCGATAAATTCAAAAACGTTACAAACGGCATTGCGTTCAGAAGATGGCTTTGCCAGGCAAATCCTCTTCTTACAGCATTTATCAAAGAGCTTATAGGAGATGCTTTTATCACCAAGAGCGACGAACTGCTTAAACTGCGGGATTATAAAGACGACAGCAGGGTTCTTGAACGTCTTATGAGCATAAAACACGATAATAAGATTCGTTTTGCCGCCGAGGTTAAAAAGAGAAGCGGAATTGAGATTAACCCCGATTCGATTTTTGACGTTCAGGTAAAAAGACTTCATGAATACAAAAGGCAGAGCCTTAATATTCTTAACATTATTGCTCAGTATCAGATGCTAAAATCAAATCCGAACGCGGATTTTGTGCCGAGAACTTATATTTTTGCGTCAAAGGCGGCTCCCGGATACTATCTTGCAAAGAAAACAATTGAGCTTATTGATTCTCTTTCTAAGCTGATAAATAATGATTCGGATGTTAATGATAAGATGAAGGTTGTATTTATGGAGGAATACAACGTAAGCCTTGCCGAAATTCTTATGCCGGCAGCCGATATTTCGGAGCAGATTTCGCTTGCGGGCACAGAGGCTTCGGGAACAGGAAATATGAAACTTATGTTAAACGGCGCCGTAACTCTCGGCACGCTTGACGGCGCGAACGTTGAAATTGCAGACGCTGTGGGCGAAGACAATATATTTATTTTCGGTCTTAAAACTCCCGAGGTTCAGCAGCTCCAACGCAACGGCTACTATCCGATGAATTATATAAATAATAATCCCACGCTCAAAGGCGTAATTGATTTTATAAACAGTGGAGTAAACGGCAAAAACTTTAACGAAATTTCATCAAGTTTAATGAATGTTGACCCGTATATGGCGCTTGCCGATTTTGCCGATTATCAGAATGCGCAGGCTCTGTCCGCACAGGTTTATACGGATAAGGAAAAATTTGCGAAGATGTCGCTTATGAATATAAGCGGAGCGGGAATTTTCAGCGCGGATCGAGCAGTGGCGGAATACGCAAATAATATCTGGCACGCAAAGCCGGTTGCTTTTAAATCCGAAAAGCCCGCGTCGGCAAAATCTTCTATCACAGGTGCCGTTTCAACGAAAAAAAGCGCTCCGAAAAAAGAAAAAGGTTCAAAAAAATCAAAATAAAGCAAACATAAAAGGGCGGATTGCCTGATAAAATCCGTCCTTTTTTCAATAAGTACCTATGCAGTTATTTAATTCACGAAAAACTGAATACAAATCAAAAATTTCGGCTATTGCCACCGATGAAAAGGTAAAGCTGCGCATTGTTGTGCCGCGTTCCCTTTCTTGCTCGGCTGCCCGCCTTGCCATTCAAAAGGATTCGGAAGACACGGTTTATTACGGTATGTTCTGGGCGGGAATGTGCGGCGAAGACAACGAGTATTGGGAACTGCATTTTTCAGCCGACACAGCCGGTTTGTATTTTTATCACTTTGAGCTTGATACGCCGTGGGGTGTGTCTTACATCAAAAACACAGGCAAAGGCTGCGGAAATTTAACGTCTGACGGCGGGGATTTTCAGCAGACCGTGTATGATAAAAATTTTAAAACTCCTGATTTTTTGAAGGGCGGAATAATTTATCAAATTTTTCCCGACAGATTCTTTAACAGCGGCGCTCCTAAGAAAAATGTGCGCGAAAGCAGAGTGATGCGCAAATGGGGAGAAGAGCCTTTTTGGGAAGAAAGCCAAATGAACGGAATTTGGAACAACGATTATTTCGGGGGCGATTTAAAAGGAATTGAGCAAAAACTTGATTATATCGAATCGCTCGGAGTTACGTGCATTTACTTAAATCCCATATTTGAGGCAAATTCAAATCACAGATACGACACGGCGGATTATGAAAAAACAGACCCGTTGCTCGGCACCGAAACGGATTTAAAATCTCTTTGTAAAAAAGCAAAAGAAAAAGGGATTTCGATAATTCTGGACGGCGTTTTCAGCCACACAGGCTGTGACTCAAAGTATTTTAATATGTATGGCAATTACAACAGCGTCGGCGCATACAACAGCGTTTCAAGCCCATACTTTCAATGGTATAAATTCACGAATTATCCGAATGATTACAAAAGCTGGTGGGGCATAAAGCTTCTGCCGGAAATTGTTGAGGAAAACGAATCTTACCGCGAATTTATTTGCGGAGAAAACGGTGTTCTGCGCAAATGGCTGCGCTGCGGAATAAGCGGCTGGAGGCTTGATGTTGCAGACGAGCTGCCCGATATTTTTCTCGACGAATTGAGAACAGCCGTTAAGGCTGAAAACGAAAACGCCGTTATTATCGGTGAAGTTTGGGAGGACGCTACAAATAAATTCGCCTACGGAAAAAGAAGAAAATATCTTCTCGGTGACGAACTTGATTCCGTTATGAATTACCCGTTTGCAAATGCAGTGCTTAATTTTGTGCGCTTCGGAGCGGCAGACACATTTATAGACAGCGTTATGAGCATAATAGAAAACTATCCTCCCTGTGTTTTGAATGTGCTTATGAACCATATCGGAACTCACGATACGGAAAGGGCAATAACGCGCCTTGCCGGTGAAAATTCAGAGGGGCACGGAAGGCATTGGCAGCATATGCACAATTATCTTGCAAAAGATGATTACAAACGCGGCGTTTCGATGCTTAAAATGGCAAGCCTTATACAGTATACTCTGCCCGGTGTTCCGAGTGTTTATTACGGTGACGAGGTTGGTATGCAGGGAATGAAAGATCCTTTTAACCGCGCTTGCTTTCCATGGGATAATATTGACGGTGATCTGTTGAAATGGTATAAACGTCTCGGCGAAATGAGAAAGGGCTGCAAGGTGTTTAGAGAGGGCGAGTTTCTGCCTGTTTTTGCGGAGCGGGGCGCTGTTGCGTATGAGCGCGTTTCGGCAGACAATCGTGTTCTTGTAGCGATTAACAATTCAGAAGAAACAACAGATATTCCTGTTGGCAGACAATGGGATAATTCGTATAATTTCTTTGAAAAAACATCCTCAAACGGATATATCCGCCTCGGTTCGCGCGAATATACCCTTTTGATAAAGTGAATTAACAGTCCGCTTGATTTTAAATCCGAGGTTTTAAATTGAGCGGATTTGCTTTTTCTTGGTTAAAATAACCGCTAATTTTGCAAAAAGAATTAGAAATTTTTGCATATTTAATGTATACAATTTTATTTTATTATGATATACTATTACGGATAATTATAGTGGAATGGTATAATCATCTGCCTGTTCCGCTGAAAGGAAATTTATTTATGGCATACAGAACACATAATTGTAATGAGCTTACTTTTGATAACCTCGGTCAGCAGGTTTCTCTTGCGGGCTGGGTGGATACTATACGCGACCATGGCGGCGTTGCGTTTATAGATTTGCGAGATGAATACGGAGTGACGCAGGTTGTTGTTAACGACGGCGATTTGATCAATCATCTTAAAAAGGAAAGCGTTATTTCCGTTTCCGGCACAGTTGTTAAGCGCGATGAGGAAACAATTAACAAAAAAATCGCAACGGGCGAGCTTGAGGTTAAGGTTGAAAGTTTGCAGGTTCTCGGAGCTTGCACCGAAAATTTGCCTTTTGATATTTCAGATTCAAAAAACACGCGTGAGGAAGTGCGTTTAACATACCGCTTTCTTGATTTGAGAAACAAGGCGCTGCACGACAACATTATTTTCAGAACCAAGGTTATAGCATTTCTCCGTCAGAAAATGACAGAGCTTGGATTCACCGAGATCGCAACGCCCATTCTTACATGCTCATCTCCCGAAGGCGCGAGGGATTATATAATTCCGAGCCGTAAGCACGAGGGAAAATTTTATGCTCTGCCGCAGGCGCCGCAGCAGTTTAAACAGCTTCTTATGGTTTCCGGCTTTGATAAATATTTTCAGATTGCCCCGTGCTTCCGTGATGAGGACGCAAGGGCAGACCGTTCTCCCGGCGAATTTTATCAGCTTGATTTTGAAATGGCGTTTGCAACGCAGGAAGATGTTTTTAAAGTCGGCGAAGAGGTGCTTTACGACACGTTTACAAAATTCGGCGGCGGAAAAAAGGTTAGCTCCGCCCCGTTCAGAAAAATACCGTATGAAGAGGCAATGCTTAAATACGGCACCGATAAGCCCGATCTGAGAAATCCGCTTGTAATAGAAGATTTAACTGAGTTTTTCTCAAAAGTTGAGTTCAAGGCATTTAAGGGCAGACCCACAAGGGGTATAGTTGTGCCTAACGGCGCAAAGCAGAGCAAAGGCTGGTTTGAAAAAATCACACAGTTTGCTTTTGACATCGGCATGAAGGGTCTTGGATATATCACGGTTCTCAATGACGGCTCTTATAAAGGTCCGATTGATAAGTTCCTTTCTCCCGAACAGAGAGTTGAACTTAAAGAAATGCTGAATTTAAAAACAGACGACACGCTGTTTTTTATTTGCGATACGCCAAAACACGTTAACGATTTTGCGGGGCAGATAAGGACTGAACTCGCAAATCGACTTGATTTGATTGACAAAGACAGTTTTGAATTTTGCTATATTATTGATTTTCCGATGTTTGAAAAAGATGAAAACGGCAATCTTGCGTTTACCCACAACCCGTTTTCCATGCCGCAGGGTGAGATGGACGCGCTGCTCAACGAGGATCCTCTGAAAATCAAGGCTTATCAGTATGATATTGTTTGTAACGGCGTTGAGCTTTCGTCAGGCGCTGTGCGCAACCACCGTCCTGACGTTATGGTGAAAGCGTTTGAAATGGCAGGCTACAACGAAGAAACGGTTAAAGAAAAATTCGGCGCTCTTTACAACGCTTTTCATTACGGCGCTCCGCCGCACGCAGGAATGGCTCCCGGCGTAGACAGAATGATTATGCTTTTGCTCGGCGAGGAAAATATCCGCGAGGTAATAGCGTTTCCGATGAATTCAAATGCGCAGGATATGCTCATAGGTTCACCGAGCGCCGTTTCGGAATTGCAGCTGCGTGAAACGCATATAAAGCTGCGCAGACCTGTTCCCGAAAAATAAGTTGGAGGATTAAATAATGCAGATTACTCCCGATTTGATTAAATATCTTGAATCTCTTGCAAGAATAACGCTAACCGAAAACGAAGAAAAAAAGGTAGGCACGGAATTGCAGGATATTTTAACCTATATTGATATGCTCAACGAGCTTGACACAGACGGCGTTGAGGCTATGAGCCATTGCTTTCCGTTGACGAATGTGCTTCGCAGCGACGATGTTAACGCGTCTATGAGTCCCGATGAAATAGTTGCAAACGCGCCTGAAAGTCAAGACGGAGCGTTTGTTGTTCCTAAAACGGTTGAATAAGGGGGCGCGAAAAGATGAAAATTAACGAAATGACCGCGCTTGAACTTGCCGAAAAAATCAAATGCAGAGAAATTTCTTGCACAGATGCGGTTGAGGCTGTTTCAAAGGCAATTGAGGAAAAAGACGAAAAATATAATTGCTATGTTCACTTTGACAGCAATGTTGCATTTGAAAACGCCGAAAAGGCGCAAAAAATGATTGATAACGGCAAGGCGAATTCTCCGCTTGCAGGCGTTCCCGTTGCGATTAAGGATAATATTTGCACAAAAGGGGACATAACTTCCTGCGCGTCAAAGATACTTTATAATTTCAGACCGCCGTATGATGCTACCGTTATTAAGAAGATAAACGCGGCAGGCATAATCCCCTGCGGCAAGGTTAATATGGACGAGTTTGCAATGGGCTCAACCACGGAAACGTCATATTACGGGGCAACAAAAAATCCGTGGAACACCGAAAGGGTGCCCGGAGGCTCTTCGGGAGGAGCTGCCGCTGCTGTTGCGGCAGACGAATGCTTGATAGCCCTCGGCTCAGACACCGGCGGTTCTATCCGCCAGCCCTGCTCATTCTGCGGCGTAACAGGCTTAAAGCCAACATACGGTGCTGTTTCGCGTTACGGCCTTATAGCGTATGCATCGTCGCTCGACCAAATAGGACCCATAGGTAAAAACGCTCTTGACGTTGCCGCAATGTTCAGCGTGATCAGCGGCAAAGATGAAAAGGACGCAACATCTATGAACGGTAATCCGTTCACCCTTGAAGATATTAAAAACGCAAAAGATTTGAAAGGCAAAAAAATAGGAATTCCATCCGATTATTTCGGCGAGGGAATAAGCAAAGACGTGTCTGAAAGCGTTATGGCGGCGGCAAAAACGCTTGGCGAGCTTGGTGCTGAAACTGAAGAATTCTCTATGCCTATTGTTAAATACGCGATTCCCACGTATTATATTATCGCCTGTGCCGAGGCGTGCTCAAATCTTTCGAGATTTGACGGGATAAAGTACGGATATAAGTCTCCCAAAGCTGAAAATCTCAGAGACGTTTATTTTAAATCACGTTCCGAAGGATTCGGAATGGAAGTTAAAAAGCGCATTATGCTTGGAAATTTTGTGCTTTCAAGCGGATATTTCGACGCTTATTATAAAAAAGCGCTCAAAGTAAAGGGTCTTATTGTTAAGGCGTTTAACGAGGCGTTTGAAAAATACGATTTCCTTTTGGGACCTGTTGCGCCGACAACGGCTCTTAAAATCGGAAAGGGCTTAAGCGATCCGCTTAAAATGTATCTTGGAGATATTTACACCGTTATGATTAATATTGCGGGCTTGCCTTCGCTTGCGCTGCCTTGCGGATTTGACAGTGAAAATATGCCTGTTGGTATGCAGCTCATAGGCAGACCGTTTGATGAGAAAACCATACTTTCCGCGGGCAACGCTTATCAATCGGCAACAGACTGGCATAAGAAAAAGCCGAATTTGATTTAAGGAGGCGAAAATATGGAATATTCAACAGTGTGCGGTCTTGAAGTTCATACGGAGCTTGCCACCAAGACTAAAATTTTCTGCTCTTGTTCAACGGAATTCGGCGGTGAACCGAATACCCATGTGTGTGAAATTTGCTCAGGCATGCCGGGCACATTACCCGTTTTAAATGAAAAAGTGCTTGAATTTGCAGTAAAAACAGGTATTGCAACCAACTGCGAAATCACAATGTATAATAAGTTCGACAGAAAAAATTATTTTTATCCCGATTTGCCTAAAGCATATCAGATTAGTCAGCTTTATCTGCCGATTTGCAGAAACGGATATATTGAAATAAACGACAGCGTAAACGGCGGAAAGAAAAAGATAAGGATTCACGAAATCCATATGGAAGAGGACGCCGGCAAGCTGATTCACGATGAGTGGTCAGACTGCACTCTTGTAAACTATAATCGCTGCGGAGTTCCTCTGTTGGAAATAGTTTCCGAGCCGGATATTTCTTCTGCGGACGAGGCGGTTGAATATGTTGAAAAACTGCGTGCCATTCTTCAGTTTTGCGGTGTATCCGACTGCAAAATGCAGGAGGGCTCGCTCCGCGCCGACGTAAACGTTTCCGTTATGGAAAAAGGGTCGGATGAATTCGGCACAAGAACCGAAATGAAAAATATAAACTCTTTCAAGGCAATTCACAACGCTGTTGAAAGCGAGGCGCAGCGCCAAATAGAGCTTATTGAAAGCGGTGAAAAGGTTATTCAGGAAACGCGGCGGTGGGACGATGCAAAGGGCGTTTCATACGCGATGAGGAGCAAGGAGGACGCTCAGGATTACAAGTATTTTCCCGATCCTGATTTGCCGCCTGTTCAGCTTTCAGATGAATATGTAAATAAAATCAAGGCTTCTATGCCCGAGCTTCCCGAAGCGAAAAAAGAACGATATATGACGGAATTCGGATTATCCGAATACGACACCTCAATGATTTGTTCTTCTGTTTCATACGTTAAGCTGTTTGAAAAAACGGTTGAAATTACAAAAAATCCGAAGGACAGCGCCAATTGGATAATGGGCGAGCTCATGAAAATGCTTAACGACAGTCAGACTCTGCCCGAAAATATGACTTTCCGTGAGGATTCGCTCGGTGAAATAATAAATATGCTGAACGGAAATAAAATAAGCCGGGATTCCGCAAAAAAAGTTTTTAAGGCAGTTTTTGAAGAAAACGTTATCCCCGCCGATTATGTTAAAGCAAACAATATGGAAATGGTATCCGATACGGGCGCAATCAAGCCTGTTATTGAAGAAGTGCTTGCTAACAATCAAAAAGCGGTTGATGAATATAAAGGCGGCAAAACGGCGTCGTTCAATTTCCTTATCGGTCAGTCAATGCGTGCATTGAAGGGCAAAGCTCCGGCAAGCGAGGTTACAAAAATTTTAAAAGAAATTTTGGGATAGACGCTTATGAAAAGTATTGAAAAAAATAATGCCAGCAGATATGTTTATCTTGATTTTATAAAAATAATTGCTGCAATAATGGTTGTTTTCTATCATTTTCGTTCAACTGATTTAGGCTCGTTTGTAAACGGGCAGTATGTCATTACTTTTGATAGGGTGTTTACAAATATTTCTGCCGCTTGTGTTCCGCTGTTTTTTATGGTAAACGGAGCATTGTTACTGAATAAAGACTATTCAACGGAAAAGATTTATTATAAAGCTGCCAAAATTGCATTGCTTATTTTTGTATGGAGCGTTGTGCCTTTTCCTGACTGGTTTTTCAAAACACTTATAGTTCTGTATCTTTTGTATCCGATATTGAAGAAAGTATACTTGAACAGAGCGCTGAGCGTAATACTGATGACGGCGGTACTCGTGTTCCCGTTTCTTTATAATTTGGAAATGACCGTTCTTGCCTTAGTAAAAAGCGATTTCAGTTTGCATATTTTAAGTCACGAAATATCTTTAACTATGCTTCCTCTGAAAACAGGCGCAAAAACTATGTATTCAGTATTGTATTTCTTCCTCGGCGGGTATCTTTTTAAATTAGGTGTAAATAAAAATACGCGGGGGGGGGTCATTATACGTGGCGTACTGTCGCTCCTCGTTTCCGCTTTTGGTCTTGCCGTCCTAACATTAGATGGAATAATTTGCGCAAATTATACGCAAGAGCTTCAAGATACAGTCAACGGATATTTCCCAACAGTCGGCGCTCTGTTACTTACAATCGGAATTTTCAGTTTCTGCAAATCGTGCGAATGTATTAGAAACGGCAAAATCAAACAAATAATTCATTTCTTCGGCTCAAGAGTTCTGCTTGTTTACTTATTGCATCTTAGCATACTGAAGATATTCTTCAATTATATTTTTGTAGGACGAACATATCATGCTGTTTTTATACTTTTTATCAGCATTTTGGTTTTTATCATTTGCTGTCTCATATCATGTGTTATGGAGAAAATACCGCTAATAAAAGAATTAATAAAGATATAAATCAGATTTTATACAGCTGTTCTGCATTTTTGCGGAACAGCTTTTCTCTTTCGCTGTTGTTTATTCTGAGTTGCATAGCAAGTTCTATATGCTGTTTTTGGCTGCAGCAGGCATAGTCTGAGCCGAAAATAAATCTGTCAGGCATACTGTGTATTGCTTTCTCAAGTATCGGTGTTATTTCCTTGCTTTTTGATAAATCATCAAATACAGAGGATATGTCGAAATATACGTTTTCATATTTATTTAATTCCGAAAAGCATTCCGGCAATCTCGGATAACAGCAATGACAGCATACAAATTTTATATCGGAATGTTTTTCCGCCGCTGATTTTATTATATGGGGAGCGCTGTATTGAGCGTTGTCCCATCCTGAGTGGAATAGTACAGGCACATCGAAAACCTTTGCCAATTTAAAAATTTGATTCAGGCGCGGGTCTGTCAAGTAATACTTTTCATGTCCCGTATATAGCTTTATACCGATGATTTTACGATTTTTAAAATATTTTTTTGTTAGAGCAAGCTGATTTTCATAATGATTTAAAGGACTCATTCCGAAAATTACATAAATGTTGTCGTTCCTTTTAAATAGCTCTGCGCAGTCTGATGCCGTGCCGATATTGCTTTTTTCTTCCGAATCCGAAATAACAATTCCTTTTTTTACTCCGTTCCTTTTTAACTCATTCAGCAGTATTATCTTTTTTACTGTAAAGGATTTTGTTCTTGACGGTAAATGAATGTGGGCGTCTATAATATACATAAACACTTTCTCTCCTTAATAAATCTTCAGGATTAAAAAATACCGCAGATTACTCTGCGGCATTAGCTTTTTAAGGGCAGAGTGAAAAATCTTTAAACGGCAAACAAAGACCGCAAGCAGTCTTTATTGGCTATTAAGCTGATTTTTCGCTCTTTCCGAATATATAAATTCAATTTATATATCGGCAAAATCACTTCCTTTTATTTTTTATCCTGACAATTTTTATAATACAGAATTAAAATAGTTCTGTCAAGCAGCCAAAAAAATAATAATAATCAAAACGATGGCAACAATAATTGCGAGGTGTTATTATATGAACATAAACGGCAGAACAATTTTTTTTGATAATCCGCCTGTTATTACAGGCTCGGCGGGAGTTTGCGGCAAAAAAGAGGGAGAAGGACCTCTTGCTGAGGATTTCGACGCAATTTTTGAAGATACAACAATGGGGCAACAGTCTTATGAGCTTGCGGAATCCGCTATGCTGCACGACGCGATTATCCGAGCCATAAGCAATGCTCAGATCAGCCCCACAGACGTCAATTTTATATTGAGCGGAGATTTGCTTGATCAGTGCATGGGCAGCGCGTTTGCGATTAAGGATTTGGAAATTCCGTCTATCGGTCTTTTCGGAGCCTGTTCAACCATGGCGCTTTCGCTCAGTCTTGGAGCAATGCTTGTTGACGGCGGCGCCGACTGCGTTGTTGCGGGAACGTCAAGCCACTTTTGTTCGTCGGAAAGGCAGTTTAGATTTCCGCTGGAATATGGCGGTCAAAGACCTCCGACAGCTCAATGGACAGTTACAGGCGCGGGATCTGCCGTTATAAAATCTTCGGGCGACGGTATTAAAATCAAATCTGTATCGATCGGCACAATATGCGATCTTGGTATTACAGACGCAAATAATATGGGCGCCGCCATGGCGCCGGCTGCGGAAAAGACTATATATGAGTTTTTGCGTGACACAAAAACAAGACCTGCCGATTACGATTTAATTTTGACAGGAGATTTGGGATTTACGGGTTCACAGCTATTGTATGAGCTTATGGAGAACGAACACGGAATTGATATCAGAAACAAACACAATGACTGCGGATTGATGATTTATAATCTCAAAGAACAAGACGTAAACAGCGGAGGCTCGGGTTGCGGTTGCAGCGGCTCTGTTCTTTGCTCCCACATTATTAAAAGAATGAAAAAGGGCAATCTTAAAAAGGTGCTTTTTGCGGCAACAGGAGCATTGATGTCGCCCACTTCAAGCAAGCAGGGAAATCCGATACCCGGCATTGCACACGCGGTATTGTTGGAGGTGTAGCAATGGATGTTAAAAACAATATAAGAGTGTTCGGCTCATTTAAAAAAATTGTTGACGCGCTGTTTGCAATTATTACCGTTATCAGAGTTATAGCAGTTGCTTTTATGCTGCTTCAGGTGTTTTTAATAATCACAAACAACGGAAAATCTTTTAAAGATATGGGCAATATAGTTTTAAAATTCAAATCATAATAAAAATGCAATTCCGCGGCGGGTGTTTAAACACCCGCCGCGGAATTCTAATCAAATATATTAAGTTTGACAAAAACGTTCTTTATTGAAAAGTAGGAGATTATTTAGATCCACTGTTGTTTTTAGTTGAAATATGCCGGATATCATTTGAAATTTTTCAAAAGGTTTCCGAAATAATCTTTCTTATTTCCTCTTCAGCCTGCTGAACTTCATATGAAAATTCCTTAGAGGATACGCGCAGCGCGCCCTTGCCGAGAATTATAAGCTGTTCAAGCGCATCTGAGGTCACTACTCTTACTTTGTGGTTCTTTGCGAGTTTGTGGGACACTTTTTCAATATACATATCGGCGGTTTCAGCCTCTTTTGTGTAAACAATATTAATATTATTTACCTTTTCAACCTCACGCGCGGCTCCTTTTACCTTGTATGCGTCGAAAACAAGAATCACCTCGCATTTTTTATAGCCCTGATAATTGCAGAGAATATTGATAAGCGCGCTCCTTGCACCGTCAACGTTGTTTTTTGACAGCTCACGCAAATCGTCCCACGAAAAAATTACATTGTAACCGTCAACAAGAAGATATTCCACGCCCTCATATTGGGGCAACGGAGGTCTTTTGTACTTTTTGTTTTCGGTGCTTTCAGTGAAAGTGAAATGATTTTGATTGACGCCGCGCCGCTTTATCGGACCGTAGGTCTGCTCAAAAATCTGCATCAGTTCTTTATCAAGCGCAAAAAGATTTTTATTGCTTTTATCGCTCGAAAATACTTTTACAAGCTCTTTATCTTCCGTATATATTTTCGGAGCGGATAGAACGCTCGGCAGATGCATATGGCTTTTTACTTCGTTCCATTTAACGTTATATCCGGCACCGTGCGAGCAAAAGACGGAATCACACGGATTTTCTGTATCTGCGTCGCAGTCATATCCGATTTCGGCAATGACTTCCTCCGAATCGTGACAGGGTTCATAGCCTTTTAAACTGCAAGAAAGTTTGCCTCTGCCATGTGTGTACCGCATAACGTCACGCGTGTAATCATACATGGTTGAAACGGGCGCGGCTCCGCTTATTACCGCGTTATCTCCAACGGTTTCTGGCGGATCAAAGCTGCCCGCCATACGCTGAATATCGGATATTGCTCTGCCGACGTTTTCGTTTGGCACTTCCAATTTGAATTCGTAAATCGGTTCGAGCAAAATGTTTTCCGCCGAGCGAAGACCCTGCCTTACCGCTCTGTAAGTTGCCTGTCTGAAATCACCGCCCTCTGTGTGCTTTGGATGGGCTTTTCCCGAAACAAGCGTTATTTCAATATCCGTTACCGGCGAACCTGTAAGAACTCCGATATGCGCTTTTTCATACAAATGAGTCAATATGAGCCTTTGCCAGTTTTTATCAAGCAAATCCTCTTTGCATTCGTTTTTGAATACAACGCCGCTGTTCCTCTTACCGGGTTTCATCAGCAAATGAACCTCGGCATAATGACGTAACGGTTCAAAATGACCTACGCCCTCCACCGTGTCGGCTATTGTTTCCTTGTATATAATGTTGCCTTTACCGAAAGACGCGTTAATGGCGAAACGCTCCGCAAGCAAAGTTTGCAAAACTTCAAGCTGAATGTCACCCATCAGTTGAACCTGAATTTCTCCGAGGCGTTCGTTCCACACAACCTTTAACTGGGGATCTTCGCTTTCAAGAATTTTCATTTTTTCAAGCGCTGTGTGAGAATCAATGCCGCTTGGCAGCTCCAGTCTGTATGTCAGAACAGGTTCAAGCACAGGCAAACCCGTGTTTTTTTCCGTGCCGAGGCCGTCGCCGGAACGGGCAAATGTGATTCCCGTGACGGCGCAAACTGTGCCTGCGGACACTTCGTCCGCCACGGCGAATTTTTCACCTGAATAAATTCGGATTTGATTAATTTTTTCCGAGTTTATGTTTTTCGGTGATGGCAGTATTTCTTTTATTTTAAGAGTTCCGCCGGTTACTTTGATATGCGTGAGGCGTTGACCTTTATCCTCTGATATTTTATAAACCTTTCCGGCAAACTCATTTTCGTATTTCGGCATTGCCGTGTAATTATATAAACATTCAAGAAATTCACCGACTCCCGTGAGCCTCAGCGCCGAACCAAACAGGCAAGGAAATATTTTTCTGCTTTTAATGCAGTCTGCGATATCTTCTTTATTTAAAGTTTCGTTTTCATAATATTGATCAAGCAGATTTTCATCGCAAAGCGCAACATTTTCATAAAAATCCGATTTGTCGGCACAGCCGAAATCAACGCAGCAGTCGCAAAATTTATTTTTTAACTCCGTTAAAACAAAATTTCTGTCCGCGCCGTTTAAGTCCATTTTGTTGACAAAAATAAAACACGGCACGTTATATTTTGAAAGCAGATTCCACAGGGTTTGAGTGTGGCTCTGAATACCGTCGGCAGCGCTTATAACAAGAACCGCATAGTCAAGAATTTGCAAGGTGCGCTCCGTTTCGGCAGAGAAATCAACGTGACCCGGAGTGTCAAGCAAGGTGAATTCCGTATCTTTATATTTTAAAACCGCCTGCTTTGAAAAAATAGTTATTCCACGGCTGCGCTCAAGAGAAAAATTATCTAAAAAGGAATCTCTGTGATCAACTCTGCCGAGTTTGCTGATACTGCCCGTGAGATATAGCAGCGCCTCCGAAAGCGTTGTTTTGCCCGAATCAACATGAGCCAAAATTCCTATAACGATTTTTTTCATTTTTTCACCACGCTTTGCCACGGTTTTTTATATAATATCACATTGAACAGTGATTGTAAATTAATATTCCGTTTGCAATTTATTGTTTAATTTTCCGTTGCCTAAATAGATTAAATTTAGAATGTTAACTGTTTAAATAATGACAAACTGGACATTGTAACCGAAGTGTTTGTAAGAACAGTTTATTTTTTGCCGAATATTTCATTGAGAGCTCAACCTACGGTTGATATCTCTCGTTTGAGCGGTTATTGATTTATGTTGTAAGTATCTCTATAATAATTGTAAAAGCGCTTTTTAATAAATTCAGAAAGGTGTATTTTATGGATATTATGATAGGAAACAGAATCAGGGAACTGCGTAAGCAACGGGGAATGACACAGGAAAAGCTTGCTGAAATATTAGGTATTTCTTTTCAGTCAATAAGTAAATGGGAAAATAATATCGCTTTGCCTGATATAACACTTGTGCCCAGACTCGCGCAAATATTTGATGTTACGACCGACGAATTGTTTGCCTATAACCAAAAGAAAATTCGGGAGGATATTGAGCAATATGTGCAGAGGGCGTGTGAACTCAGGGAGAGCAATCCCGCAGAGGGACGAAGAATTTTAGAGGAAGGTCTGCAAAAATACCCCGAAAATGATATTTTGCTTGATAATCTGCTTTATGTATTGAATTATACATCTAATCCCGATGAAACAATTCGTGTTGCAAGCAAGCTGATTGATAAAACCGCCAACATAGGATTAAGGTATGACGCCTTGCGCTTTTTAGCTTACGCTTATCACGCGAAGGGAGATAAAGAAAGCGCCTTGAGCGCTTTGGAGCAAATTCCTGAAATCTGTTTCACAAAACTCTCCGAAATGGCTTTTGTTCTTACAGGACAGCTTAAATTTGACGCGGCGGACAAACAGAAATGGCTTTCTTTTGAAATACTTTTGCAAATGATGCAAAAAATATCTGAATGTTATGAGGAAAAAGGGGAAACCGATAAAGCGGCGGCGGAAATAAGCAAGGCTTTAGAATTGATTTCTGTTTTTGACGGTGAAAAGCGAATTGACGATTTTTCTTGTTACGCTGACTTTTTCAGCGCACGACTGAGCAAGCTGAAAACGGTTTAAATTTAAAGGCGTCTGTGACAGACGCCTTTTTCTAAATATGAAATTTCGTGCCGATAATTTTAATACAATTTAAAAATATAAATGATTAATCCGTAAATAAACGATGACGCAAGACCGTAAACTATAACAGGGCCCGCTATCGAAAACATTTGTGCCGCCGTGCCGAGCACCATTCCTTCGTGTTTGAATTCAAGGGCAGGGGAAACCACCGAATTTGCAAAGCCCGTAATCGGAACTATCGTTCCCGCACCCGCGTGACGGGCAATTTTATCAAACACACCTATTCCCGTGAGAATCGCTGTTATGATAATTATTATGCAAGGAGTTGCGATTTTTATCTCGTCTTCACCAAGTCCCGCTCTTTCAAACAAAAAGTTTAAAAGCTGGCCGAAAGTGCATATAAGCCCTCCGATTATAAACGCCTTAACACAATTCAGTATTACGGGTGAATTCGGACTTGCCTTATCTGTCATTTTACTGTATTCATCTTTACTGATACTCATTTTTTCATAGCCTTTCCGACCGCAAAAAGTTAGTTGAAATTACGGGCTCCCTTGCCGCGGTCGGGCAGGGGCGCGCCATTAAAACTTGTTTTGAGAGATTTATCTCACAAATAGTATCTATAATATTTTAATAATTATGCAAAGCTCTTGACAAAATATATAATTATCTGTAATATTAATATATACTATTTGTAAACGGGCAAAGGCTTATACGCCGCCGTTTCAATTGCTCTTATTTCCCACGGTAAGAGCGAAATTTATATTTTGTGGGTGAAAGGACAGGATAAGAATATGCATCTTATCGATGTCAGAAACGTTTATAAAATTTACAATCCCGGTGAAAATCAGGTAAACGCTCTTGACGGGGTTTCCATCACTATTGATGAAGGAGAGTTTGTTGCTATTATAGGTCAGTCCGGCTCGGGGAAATCAACTCTTATGAATATGCTTGGATTGCTTGACACGCCAACGCGCGGAGAATACTACATAAACGGCAAACTTATTGATGATTTGACAGACGATCAAATGAGTGAAATAAGAAACCAGCAGATAGGATTTATATTTCAGGGTTTCAATCTGATTTCTTCGCTGAATGCCATTGAAAATGTTGAACTTCCGCTTGTTTACCGCGGAATACCGAAAAGCGAAAGAAGAAAAATTTCTGAGGACGCCTTAAGAAAAGTCGGTCTTGAAAAGAGAATGCACCATCTTCCCGCTGCACTTTCGGGAGGTCAGCAGCAGCGTGTTGCGGTTGCACGCGCAATTGCGGCGGCACCGCCCTTGATTCTTGCCGATGAGCCAACGGGTAACCTTGATACGCGTTCCACCAATGACGTTATGCAGATACTTCATAATCTTAAAGACGATGGCAGAACGGTTGTTGTTATCACTCACGATAACGAAATCGCCGAACAGGCGGAACGGGTTATACGTATAAGAGACGGAAGGGTTGTAGAGGATTATATAAATCCCGGCTTTGAGAAGAAATATAACAGAGAATCGAAGAAAAACAATAAAAAACCGATTGACGAAGGTTAATTATTTTTCATAATTAATAAGGAATAAATCACCTGCCGGCTGTGCAAAATATAGCAGGTGATTTTTTTATGATTTTTTTAAGAGCTTTTATTATAGGCGGTTTAATTTGCGTTGTTGGTCAGTTGCTTATTGATTTTACAAAGATGACCCCGGCAAGAATACTTGTGCTTTTTGTTTGCCTCGGAGTGCTGATAGGCGCTTTCGGTTGGTACGATAAGCTTGTTGATTTCGCCGGCGCGGGAGCCACAATTCCTCTTACGGGATTCGGCAACTCACTTGCGAACGGTGTTAAGGAGGCAATACGTAAGGACGGCTTTTTGGGAGTGATAACCGGCGGGCTTACCGCCTGTGCCGGAGGAGTTACGGTTGCTGTTCTTTCGGGTCTGATCGTGTCGCTTATTGCCAAACCTAAGGATAAATAAATTATTGAATTAATGAATTGTATATGATAAAATATATATAAATCATTTAACAAATTCAGGAGGAATAAATTATGGCAATGACCTATGAATCCATTGTGGAAACTGTTAGGGAAAGATTCAGTAACGCGGATGTAAGTTCTGTTCCCGGAACGCTTGCCTATCAGTTCAACATTGTGGGAAAAGCAGAGGGCATCTTTTATGTTGAAATAAAAGACGGCAAAGTGAATGTTGAGCCCTATGAGTATTATGACCGCAACGCAATAATAATTATTAACGGAACAAATCTTATTAAACTTATCAACGGCAAGCTCGACCCCGTTGCCGCGTTCACAACAGGAAAACTAAAGGTAGAGGGCGATGTGGGCGCCGCGCTTGAACTGACAAAGTTTTTGAAATAATTATATTGTATTTGATTGCCGCTGTGTTTATGCGCAGCGGTGATTTTTTAATTTTTCTTTAGTTTTTGTTTATTTCTTTAATCATATTACACAATATTTGTATTATTTCGCAAATTAGTCTTGTATATATTTACAATTTAATATATAATAATATGGTAAAAATATTTACGGAGGAAAAATATATGAAACATCCTGAAATTGTAAGCAAAATGAGCCTTGAGCAAAAGGCACGGTTTGTTTCTGGCTTTGACTATTGGCATCTTGAGGAAGCAAAGGAGCTTGGTCTTCCAAAGATTATGATTACCGACGGACCTCATGGTCTCAGAAAGCAGAGGGAAGACAAGAAGTCATCTGACGGAATAGGTTTAGGTAACTCCGTACCGGCAACTTGTATGCCGCCCGCCGCTACTTCAGCGTGTTCGTGGGATGAGAATTTGCTTAGGGAAGAAGGCGAGGCTCTCGCCGAGGAATGTCTAAAGGAAAAGGTTTCCGTTATTCTCGGACCGGGCACAAACATCAAAAGAGCGCCCGTATGCGGCAGAAATTTTGAGTATTTTTCAGAAGACCCGTTGCTTGCCGGCAAAATGTCCGCAAGTATGATTAACGGTTGTCAGTCAAAGGGAGTGGGAAACTCTCTGAAGCATTTTGCCTGCAATTCGCAGGAGGCATACCGTATGGTTATAAACGAGATTATAGATGAGCGAGCTATTCGCGAAATTTATTTTCCCGCTTTTGAAATTGCCGTTAAAGAATCTCAGCCGTGGACTATTATGAATTCATATAACCGTGTAAACGGCGTTTATTCTTCTCAAAATGACTGGCTGCAAAATAAGGTTGCAAGAGAGGAATGGGGCTTTGAAGGGCTCTTTGTAACCGACTGGGGCGCGTCGGTTGACCGTGTTCCGGGTCTTTATGCCGGCACAGATCTTGAAATGCCGTCCTCGGGAGCGTTAAATACCGATAGAATTATCGCTGCTGTTAAAGACGGTTCACTTGATGAGTCCGTTCTTGACGAAAGAGTGGATGCCGTTGTTGATTTAATTGTAAAATCCAAGCCTGCACTTGAAACCGAGCATACATATGATGTTGATGCGCATCATGATGTTGCAAGAAGAGTGGCAGAAGGCTCAATGGTTCTTCTTAAAAACGACGGTGCTGTTCTTCCTCTTAAAGAGGGTCAAAAAGTTGCTGTTATAGGCGAGATGGCAAAATCACCGCGTTATCAGGGCGCCGGCTCTTCTGTAATCAATCCCACAAAGCTCGACAACGCATACGATTGCCTTGTTGCGGCAGGCGTTGACGCGTCATATGCTCAGGGCTATTATAAATCCGCTCCCACAAAGAAGGATAAAAACAGAAAAACAGAAGCAGAGCTTGTTTCCGAAGCAGTTGCGGCGGCTAAAGCGGCTGATGTTGCGCTCGTTTTCGTTGGCTTAACTGAGGAATTTGAGGCAGAGGGGTACGACAGGGAGAACATAAACATTCCTGATTCTCACAATGCTCTTGTTGCCGAAATTGCAAAGGCAAATCCGAATACCGTGGTTGTTCTTGCGGGCGGTTCTGTTGTTCTTATGCCGTGGCTCAGCGAAGTTAAGGCGCTCCTTAATTCGGGTCTCGGCGGTCAGGCAGGCGGCGCCGCTGTTGCCAATATTCTTACGGGAAAGGTTAATCCCAGCGGAAAAATTGCGGAAACTTATCCTCTTTCATTTGAGGATAACCCCGTATACGGCAATTATCCCGGTGTTCCTGTTGTTTCAGAGCATAAGGAAAGTGTTTATATCGGCTACCGTTATTACGATACTGCCAAGAAAGACGTGCTTTTCCCGTTCGGTTTCGGTCTTTCATACACAACGTTTGAATACAGCGATTTAAAGCTGTCCGCAAGCAAGATTAATGATACGGACACGGTAGACGTAACATTTAAGATTAAAAATACGGGCGAAGTTGACGGCGCGGAGATCGCGCAGATTTATGTTGCCGATAAGGAATCAACAATATTCCGACCGATAAAAGAGCTTAGAGCGTTTACAAAGGTATTTCTTAAAGCGGGAGAGGAAAAAGAAGTTTCGCTTACGCTTGGCAAGCGCGCTTTTGCGTACTATAATATCAATATAGGCGACTGGCACGTTGAAAGCGGCGAGTTCGATATTCTTGTGGGCGCGTCAAGCCGTGATATCAAACTTTCACAGACACTTGAGGTTGTTTCAACTGTTGAGGCTCAAATCCCCGATTACAGAGAAACGGCTCCCGCATATTACACAGCGGATACTGACGGAATGGACAATGCGCAGTGGGCTGCCGTTTACGGGCAGGATATACCGTCAAGCAAGCGCGACACAACACAGAAGATTACTCTTTACAATTGCCTTGACGATGCGGCTCACACAAAATGGGGCGGCAGAATTTGCAGGTTGATTATGAAGATTATGAGCGGTATGGGAAGTGCCGAAAACGGCGACGGCGCTATGCTGCAAGCAATGGCGCTCCAAATTCCGATACGCAACTTTGTTGCGATGAGCATGGGCGTGTTCAGCCCGAAGATGGCTCAGGGGCTTCTTGATATTCTCAATGATGATTCCAGCTCCGCAAAGGGACTCGGAAAAATTCTTGCCGGTATTCCCGGCGCTATAGGCAAGCTGCCGAATCTTCTTAAATCAATTTAACCGTATAATAATGCACTTAATAACACAGGGATATTTATCGTATCCCTGTGTGTTTTTATATCTCGATTTAATAATTATTTTATTGACTTATTCTGATAGAAAGCTTATAATCTTATCATTGTGAAAGGCATAAGATAATGGAAGGGGAAAATAATATGATTATCGGTTACACAACGGGAGTGTATGACCTGTTTCATATCGGTCACCTTAATCTTTTGAAAAACGCAAAGGGAATGTGTGACAAGCTGATTGTAGGGGTAACTGTTGACGAGTTGGTAAAATACAAAGGTAAAAGTGCAATGATTCCGTTTGAGGACAGAATAGAAATCGTGCGCAGCTGCAAATATGTTGATGCCGCCGTGCCTCAATACGATATGGACAAGCTTGAAGCGTGCAAAAAGCTCGGAGCAAAGATTTTGTTTGTCGGCGATGATTGGTATGCAACTCCGAAATGGCAGGAATATGAAAAGGAGTTTTCCAAAGAAGGAATTAAAATCGTATATTTTCCGTATACCAAGGGCATATCGTCTACAAAAATAAACGAGGCTTTGAAAAATGCGAGAAAATCAGATTTATACGATTTAAAATAATTAAAAAACAGGAGGTAGCAAAATGGTTGATAAGAATTTTTGTATGAGTTCTTATCTTGCTTTTCGTTGCATCATAAAGGACGATATGGAATTTGCCGAAGGTCTGCATCATACATTGGATGTTCCTTATCCCGAAGATAAGAAGATTTTAGTTAAAACGGCAGACGATATTGCAAACGCATATAAAAAGCTCTTTGAAGAAAAGGAAAAAGATGTTAAGCTGGGGATTATGCTTTCCGGCGGCATGGATTCGGCGTGCCTTGCGGCTTTTATGAAACCCGGAACAGACGCATATACCTTTCGTTTTCTCGGGGGGGTATAGCTGCAAAGATTCAAAGTTTGCGGAGAAGTATGCGACCAAATACAAGCTAAATCTTCATTATGTTGATATTGATTGGAATGTTTGCAAACGCAATATAGATGCACTTATGGAAATGAAAGGTTCGCCGGTACATTCGATTGAACCGCAAATAATGGAGGCGGCTCTTCAGGCAAAAAAAGACGGTGTTGAAATGATGGTTGCCGCGGACGGCAGCGATCTTGTTTTCGGCGGAATGGACAGAATGCTTTCAAAAGATTGGGATTATGATGATTGGGTTGATTTTTATACGTTTCTCAAACCCGAAGAAGTTTTAAAAGAGCCTGTATCAATGGATTCTGTTTTTGCCGAATACAAACTTCCTAACAACAAAATAGATTTTTTAAAATTTATTGACGATATTTTTGCCCACGAGTCGAGCGGATCATACTGCAACGCTTGTATTACGGCGGGCATGAAATATACTCCTTTTTACGATCCTTCAGGCATGGTGAAAATGGCAGAACCGCTTGATTTGCAGAGAATAAGAAACGGTGAGTCAAAATATCTGATTAGAGAACTTTTTCATAAGTGTTATCCTGAATTCCCGATACCGGAAAAAGTGCCTATGCCAAGGCCGGTTGATTTTTATTTCAAAGATTACAAAGGTCCAACAAGACCTGAATTTAAAGAAAATCTTGATATGAGCAAATTTACGGGAAATCAGAAGTGGCAGATGTGGTGTTTAGAGAGATTCTTAAATAATCTTGAAAAATAAAAGTTTTTGAAAGGATGTAAGAAGATAAAATCCTTGTATAGGCGAATTTGTCTTCAGAGGGCATCTTTTGAATTGCAAAATTCCTTTATGCTTTTAGGTAGATACATAGGAATAGTTATCTATTTCTATGAGGGCTTATTCAAAGCACATGATTCTGTAGCAGCAAAATTGCGCGGATATTTAAAATAGAAAAATATAATATTTTGGAAAGGAATACTATGCATTCAAAACACTTTATGAATAAGTATCTTATGGACTTATTGCCATATAAAACGGTTTCGCAGGAAATATGGTCAATAAATCCGCACTGTTGGAGCGAAGTGCTTAAACTCGATTGGAACGAGGCTACAATTGAACCTGCGCCTGAAGTTAGAAAGGCTGTTTCTGATTTTGTATCCTCAATAGATTTTTTTCATTTATATCCTTCAACTCATAATAAATATTTAATCAAACTGCTGTCTCAATATACAGGTGTTCCCGAAAAGAATGTTCAATACTTTGCAAGTTCCGATTCACTACATGAGTATGTTTCAAAATTGTATATCGGACCAAAGGATAAGGTTTTAATACTTTGGCCGTCGTATGATAATTTTCGCTCCACGGCAGAAGCAAACGGAGCAAATATTGTGTTTTCGGATATGGGAAAAAATTTTGAGTTTGATTTTGAAAAACTTAAAAAAGATATAACAAGAGAAAACCCAAAGCTTGCATATATATGTAATCCCAACAATCCAACAGGACATTTAATAACTTCAAACAAAATAAAAGAATTACTTGAAAGCTATCCAAACACTATGTTTTTGATTGACGAGGCTTATTCGGAATTTGCGCATCAATCAGTTAACGAGTTGGCACTTTCTTATAATAATTTACTTGTAACGCACACGATGTCTAAAGCTTTTGCTTTGGCAAATATGAGATTTGGATATTTGGTGTCGGCTAAAGTTAATATAGATGCTGTTAACATAATAAGAAATCCGAAAAATATTACAACATTAACTCAAATTGCAGTCACTGCGGCATTAAACAATACGGAATATATGTGGAAATATGTGGAAGAAGTTATACTTGCACGGGAGCGCTTTATCAAATTGCTTCAAAATGATGATTTATCTGAATGGATACAGGTTTATCCCAGTGAGTCGAATTTTGTTTTGGTTAAATGTAAAAATATAGACGTTAAGAGTAAATTATACTATTCATTGCGGGAAAAAAAGATATATGTTAGGCAGTTAAGGCAAAATTCGACGCTTCTCAATTGTATACGCATAACTATTGGAACGCGCGAGCAAATGAATAGGGTCTATTCTGCAATTTGCGAGGCACTTTTGAGCGATAATTGACGCAGTTTTAAAATGTATTAAGGCAATAGTTGAATTAAATGAAATTCTAACTTATAATTAAATTATAAGCTAAAAAATAAAATTTCAAAATTAAAACCTGCTAAGTAAAGTCAATAGGTAAATTAAAGAAAAACAGATAAAAAAGAGTATAACAAATAAAGCCG
>CANRMJ010000013.1 GCA_947631705.1 uncultured Clostridia bacterium | reverse complement strand
GCTCTTCAAGCATATCCCCCTTTCGGCACGTTTCTCCAAGTTTATAATATTCATTTTTATGTGTTCTGTAGGCTCGAATGGCGCCCTTTTCCTTTTTGCTCACTCTTTTGAGCACATTATAATATTCCGGCAGGGGAATATGCTGAAACACGATAGACGGCACATAAGCGCCGTTTTTTTCTTTAAGCTCTTCCCTTTTGTTTTTGTACCAATCAATAATATGTGTATCAAACGGTTCGTATCCGCCGGCTTTCATATCGGTTCCGCTGTCAAAGAGATAGAGATTAAAAACGTCTCTGTTTGAGCCGTCCGACGCTTTAATCGGAATATTACACGTTCCGCCGCCTTCTATGCCCTCAGCCTGCTCGCCAATACAGTTCGGATATAATTTATAAATATTCTCAAACTGTGTTTTGTTTGAAAGACCGACCTGCCTGTCGTGATTGCCGAAAGTTACGGCAAACGGAATATTCCGCTTTACAACAGGCTCAAGAAGTCTGCCGATAGTTTTTGCGACCGCGTTTTCAAGCTCCTTACCCTTTCCCCTGTAAGTTACTCCGTAACCTTTAATTTGGTCTCCCGTATAAACCACAAGATCAGGGCGCTCCATTTTTGCCGCCGCCTCAAGCAAATTAAGCGTGTCCGGCGAGATATTCGGTATCTCCTGAATATCGGTTATCTGCATAATTTTGAATGTTTTATTTTTATTAAATCTCACTTTGCTTCTCCCGCTGCAAAAATATAAAACGAGATACACGGGAGTTTCTGAACAAATCCCCGCATATCCCGTTCGGTTTAATTGTAACATAGCAAATGATTGCCTGTCAATCACGTTTTGCGGCATTTTTAATCGGTTGTTATCGCCTTGACGAAGTTGCTTTTTTAAGCTTATTAAGATATAATATTTTTACATATATTTGAAGGAGGAAAAGGAATGAAAAAATCAAGTAAAATAATAATTTCCGTGATTTCGGTTCTGCTCGCGGCGATTATTAGCTTCGGCGGATATCTCGGCTACAGATTCTACGGAAACAAACCCGAAACCGCAAACAGCTATGAAGAGATTTACGATCAGGAACAGGCAAGCCTCAACGTTCAAGACGACGGACTGTTCAGAGTGCTTAAAATCAACGACACTCATTTCTTTGACGGCGTTTGCGAAAACGACAAAAAAACGCTTGACGAGCTTAAAATTATACTCAACAAAACGCCGTGTGATTTAATAATTGCAGACGGAGATATTGTTGACGGATTTAATCTTAAATCCTCCTACAACAAATATCAGGCGATTTCTCTTTTCGCCGAGCTGATTGAGGAATACAATATTCCGTGGACTTTTGCTCCGGGAAACAACGACGGGGAGATAGACGGTGAAAACGAAGATGTAATCGCATATATGATGCAGTATGACAACTTCATCTGCGGCAACGATAAAAATACGGATGGTTCAATGCAATTTTTTATCGACCTGAAATCGAACGGAAGGCTTGTTCACTCAATCGCCGTTATGGACACGGGAGCAAGAAAAATCAAAGCTGTCGGCAATTATGATTCTATCAAAAAGAACCAGATTGAATGGCTCCTCAACGGAATAGACGAAAGAAAAGTTAAAACAAGTGTGTTTTTCCATATGGCAACACCCGCTTTTCAGGAGGCTTACAACAACGGCGACCGTTATGATAATTTCTTTTCATCCGAGAGCTACCCATATGATGAAATAGACGAAAATAAACTGTTTGACGATATGACAGCAGACAACGAATATATTTCGCTGATTTCAGCCGGCCATATACACAGCAATAATATGTGCAGCTTTTACAACAACAGATATTATCAGTTAAGCAGCGTGAGCGGTTACAGCGCGAGTCATCATGATTTCATCACGCCGTCATGCACGCTTACGGTTATAAATACAAACGCCGACGATACGCAATCAATGTACTCATTTGAACAAATAAGCGCGTAACACTAAATCGGAGGAGAAATGAAAGAAAATTTAAAATACATAATAGGCAACTGGATTAAGTGGGACAGAAAAAGCCTTTTATTTTTCTTTGTCCGCGTTCCCGCGCTTGTGCTTCAGCCTGTTGTTACGGCATACATTCCAAAGGCTATGATAGACTGTATAAACAAAGGTGTTACGCCCGCAAGGCTGACTCTTGTTGTTGCTCTTTTAAGTCTTATTCTTACCTTTACAATCTGGATGGATCCCTTTATGAAAGAACTTATAAGGGGCAGCGCGCGTATAATCCGTATGCGCTATGCCGTTATGGCATTCAGAAAGAATCTGCATACCGATTATGTTAATGTGGAGAGTCTGAGCGGCAGAGAAGCACAAAAGCGAGCCGAAGAATTCTACAATGCCCGTTTTTCATCGGGAGCGGATTTTATGGAAACCTGCAACGAATTCCTTGTGTGCGTTTTCGGAGTAATTGCCTCGGCGGTATTGATTTACAAAATCAATATTATTATGATTGTGCTTATTATTCTTACCTGCGTGGGCGAATTCTTTTTGCTTAAAGCACTTAACAAAAAGCAGAGCGAAACACTCAACAGCGTTTCAAAGCTCACGGCAAAGCTTGATTATTTCTATAAGCTAAGCAAAAACAGCGGCGCATCAAAGGATATCAAAATATACGGCTTTCAGGATTATTTTATAAAGGCAATTGCCGATATAACGGCAAGTATTGAAAAAATCATTGCAAAATACACCAACCAAACCGCCGCAGTAAGCGGAACAAGGGCGTTTTTAAATTTGATACGCCAGCTAATAGCATATGCTTATCTGATTTATCTTGTAACGATTTCATCGCTTTCCGTTTCGGACTTTGTTTTTTATTTCGGCATTATCACGGGTTTTTCAAATTGGATAATAAATCTTGTTGTGTCTTACTCAAAGCTGGAACGCTGCTGCAACGACTGCGCGGCTTTTCGCGAATATATTGAAAAAGACGAACAGAGCAAAAACAAGCCTGCCGCCGACTTTAAAAGTATAGAATCAATTGAGTTCAAAAACGTTTCGTTTTCGTATCCCTCTTCCGAAAGGAGCACTATAAACAATATGTCCTTTAAGATAGAAAAGGGCGAAAATATTGCCATAGTGGGCGAAAACGGAGCGGGAAAAACAACCGCCATAAAGCTGTTGTGCGGGCTTTATTATCCCACAGAGGGCGATATACTTATAAACGGCAAAAGCAGCCGTGATTTTTCAAGCGAAGCTATTATGATTTATTTTCCGCTGTTTTTCAGGACTTTTTCTTTATGCCGATGACGATTGCACAGAATATATGCGCAAAAAGCGATTATAACAGAGAAAAACTGTTTTCTGCTTTTGAGCAGGCGGGAATCGCTGACAAAATAAACAGCCTTGATAAAAAAGAAAACACAATGATGGTGCGCGATGTATATAAAGACGCCGCCGAATTTTCGGGCGGAGAAAAGCAAAAGCTTTTGCTTGCAAAGGCAATATATAAAAACGCGCCTGTGCTTATTCTTGACGAACCGACAGCGGCGCTTGACCCGATTTCCGAAAACGAGCTTTATCTTAAATATAACGAACTCACAAAAGATAAAATCTCATTTTTCATATCTCATCGCCTTTCCTCCACCCGCTTTTGCGACAGAATTCTATTTATAAAAGACGGCAGAGTTGCCGAGTGCGGAACTCACGGCGAACTGATGAAACTTAAAGGCGCATATTACAGGATGTATATGATTCAAAGCTGCTACTACAAGGAAATGGGGGTTGATCTGTGTGAGTAAAATTAAAACCGTATTTAAAATTTACAGAGAAATCCAAAGCCTTGAAAAACGGATTCTGCCGGCAATCACCATTCAGTCGGTAACCGCCTCAGTAAAACCTTTTGTAAATATACTTTTCACCGCAAAGCTGATTAATTTGTTGCAGGCTAAAGCCGGCTATAAAACTCTTATATTCTATATAATCCTTGCCATCGCAATTAATTTTATTCTGTTTTTCCTCGGCAGCTTTCTTAACGATTATTCAGAAAATCTTAGAAACCTGCTGCTGAATAAGGAAAACAAAAAGGTTGCCTCAAAACTTTTTAAAACGGAATATCAAATGCTTGAAAGCAGCGAATTTAAGGAGCTTGTTCACAGGCATGAGGAGGCTGAAAAAAGCCGTTGGGCTCGTTTTCCCTATTTTGTTTGGACTACATTCAGATTTTTGAACGGTCTTTTCACCCTTGTGATTTCCGTTGTGATAATATTTCCGCTGTTGAAAGCCGGATTCACAACAACGGGCAGCACTTTTTTTGAAAAGCCGATTTTTTTGATAACAATTATCAGCTCCATTCTTGTTATGGCAATAATCATTCTGCTTGTTGCCGTTAACCTGAACAAATCATATTTAAAGGCAAACGAATCATATGCGGAATTGGACAGGATATTTTATGCTTTTATAGATATTTTCGGTGATTACAAAACGGGAAAGGAAATAAGGCTTTACAAGGAGCAGGATTTAATAGACCGCATAGCAACCGATAAAATATTGACAGACGGTGAAAAAACTTTGCGGAAAATATCAATGCACACGGCAAAAGCAAGCTCGTTTGTTGCAATCCTCGGCGCTCTTGTGGGCTTCGGCGTTTATCTGTTTATAGGAATAAAGGGGCTTTTCGGGTTATTCGGAATCGGCTCACTCGTGCTCTACTGCGGCTCCTTTATGCAGATTATAAACGGGATTATGATGATGGCAAACACGCTCGGAAAGCTTGAAGAGATAATCCCTCTTGCCGAATGTTATTTTGAAATTATTAATTCCGAAAATAATATCCGTTTCGGTAAAAAGGAGCTTGATTTAAGCGGAAAATTTGAGATAGAATTCAAAAATGTTTCGTTTAAATATCCGAATTCCGAAAATTACGCTCTAAAAAACATAAACATAAAAATCAACAGCGGTGAAAGCCTTGCCGTTGTCGGAAGAAACGGCAGCGGCAAAACTACGTTTATCAAGCTGCTTTGCAGGCTTTACGACGCAAACGAAGGCGAAATACTGATAAACGGAATCAATATCGCCGAATATTCCGAAGAAAGCCTCGGCATGATTTATTCCGTTGTTTTTCAGGATTTTAAAATCTTTTCAACAACGCTTGCCGAGAATATTTCCGCCGGAAAAAGCTATGATAAAGATAAGCTGTTCGACGCGCTTGAAAAGGCAAACATAAAAGAACGCGCGCTTGAAATGAAAAACGCCGAAAACACTTATATGTATAAAGATCTTGATAAATCGGGAGTTGAAATATCGGGAGGAGAGGCACAGCGGCTTGCTCTTGCGCGGGCTCTTTACAAAGACGCTCCCGTTGTTGTTCTTGACGAGCCCACGGCTGCGCTTGACCCGATAGCGGAAAACGAAATATACAAACGTTTCAATACATTTGTTGAAAATAAAACCGCGATTTATATTTCACACAGGCTCTCAAGCTGCGTCTTTTGCAACAGAATAGCGGTGTTTGACAAAGGTTCACTCATTCAGACAGGCACCCACTCCGCTCTTCTATCCGATGAAAACGGCGTTTACCATGCTCTTTGGAATTCTCAGGCAAAATATTATCTTGAATAAAAATAAAAGCCTCCGCTCGTTTTTATAAGCGGAGGTTTGCTTTATTCTATTACAATTTTATCGCCGGTATCGCTAATTTTCTTAAAAGCCGGATGCTCACGTCCCGAAATATTTGGAGTATGATAAGTGAGCATAAGACTGTTTTTACCGTTAAAAATCATACCGTGCCCGCCGTCGTTTGTAATCAGCGGCGGCAAATGAATAAAATTCCCGTCTATTTCACCGTTATCGGATTTGGCAAGGCATTGGGCATACTTATGATTAATAAATGTTGACCATATCATAATAAGCTCGCCGGCGGAAGTGCGATACATGAACGGTCCGTCTGTAATATAGTGACTTCCAAAATGTTTCTTCTTTATATAATAAGGCGATGAACCGCTGAAAAGAACGGCAGGCTCTCCAACGCTCTCGCTCAAGTCATCGCTTAACTCAATGCTGCACACTGTTCCGTCTTTGATTTGCGTGTGTTCGTGGCAAAACACAAGATAAGGCTTATTTTCCTTTGAGATATAAAGCGTGCCGTCAAGCGCCTCCCAATCTTCAGGAGTCAAGGCGCCTTTGCCGTGCGGTAAAAAAGGGCCGAGCAGAGATTCGGATTTAAGCACAAAAGTGCCCCTTAGTCCGTTTGCTTTCGTAAATGTTGCAAACATATAGTATGCGCCTTTATACTCGTGAACCTCTGGCGCCCAATTAACATCCCTGTTTAATAAGTGCTTTTCGGAATCAAAGCACGGAATAGGCTCGCTCCAATCTTCAAGATTATCAGAAACGTAAACGTCAAAGCCGCCTGTTTTCCTGCCGAATCCCGCTGCGCGCGTTCCGTACATATAATACCTTCCGCCCTCAAAAACCACGAAAGGATCTCTGATATTGATTTTTTTTAATTTCATAAGATACTCCGTTTATCGTATTTTTAATTCGTTTTCAACCGTGTAATGGAGTCCGATAGTGAGTGCGATCAGGGCAAGCACCGCGAAAAAGCCATACATTATGCCGCAGCCGCCGTGCGCGGCAATTAACGACAACGCAACAAAAAACGCAAGCTCGGCACCTGACAATATAATATTTCTTTTAAGTCCGTTTTTCGTGTAAGAGAGCAGAGATAAAATCAGCGAAACGATAGAAAAGATTATAACGGCTGCAAACGCTGCAATGCAGCATATCAGCGTTTTATCCTCAAGCAACGCTCCGATATCGGTTTTTACCGCATTGATAATCATTTTTACCGCCGAAATAAGGTTTAGACCCTCCCCGCCGACCTTGAATACAGGTAAAAACAGAGCCGCAACAGGAAGTAAGAAAGATATTAGTCTTATTATTGAGGCAACTGAGCCTATTGATGATTTTTTAATGCCGTTTAAAAAATCAAAAATCTTTCCCCATTCTCTGCCCGCGCGCTCAGCGTCGTCTGCAAGGCGGTTTTCAAAATCATAATACATTAAATTCGCGCCGCAGTGAGGGCAATTTTGTTTAAAATAAAAAGGTTTCAGCTTTTTATTGCATTTTGGGCAATTACTCATTTCCCGCACCTCCCTCTGAAATATCCTTAGAGAGTTTTTTACGACGCTCTTTCATATCACTGCGTATACGTTCGAGTTTTTCTCCTCTTAAATCATAAAACAGATAAGGTATCACGGAAAGCATTCCGAGAATACTCGGAACAAGCGTGAACAGCGCCCATATCCACAAATCGGTGCTCTCGCCTTTTACAGTTACCGTTTCTCCGCCTGCCGACTGAACGAAAGCAAGTCCTATAATCGGAAGAAGCGCCGTGCCAACAGAGGTTGCAACAGAACCTGTGAGTTTGCCGATAAAGGTGAGAACCGAAAAGCTGACGGCTTCGTTGCGCTCGCCCGTTTTCCACTCCATATAGTCTACGGTATCGCCAATCATTTCTGTGGGAATAACAAGATTAATAGTATCGAAAAAGCTGAAAATAAAGTTTTGCACCATAAGAATGATTGATATGCCGAGCACACTTGTATTATAAAATTTAAGTCCGCAAAGGAAAACAACAATGCCTGTTATGAGCCTGCAAAACAGATTAAGAAGAACTATTTGCCTGTTATCAAGCTTTCTTTTCAGCTTTGGTATCAGCAGATATGTAAGAAATCCGAAAATCGTGCCCGGCAGATTTATCCACAAAACAGCGGAATTCAAATCAAGCACTTCTGAATAATAATATGTTTTAAAAACGTTTTGAATCCCCGCAAGCGTTCCTATAACGTTTGCGCAAATTATAAGCATAAGCGGCTTGTTTTTAAACAGCACTCTAAATCCTTCAAGCACAGACGGCTCTTTGATAGTTTGCACAACGCGTTCCCTTGTTTTAAATCCCGCAAGCGAAAAAAGCGCCATACCGAGAGTGCCTGCGATTATTGCAAGAATAAGAAAATCCTGTGAAAGAGTGAGTCCCCAAGTGCCGCTGTTGCTCAAGTCCATCATAACAACAAGAAATGTTGTTGAAAGATTGCCTATAATGCTCGAAATAAATCTTGCAGAGGATATAACCTTTGTTCTGTCTGCCGGAATCGGCGAAATCGCCGTGCTTAATCCCCAAAACGGAACATCTCCGAGTGTATAGAAAAACTCCCAAATAATATAAGATACATACATATATATGATTTTAACAGTGGTTGTTTTTGCGTCGGCAAGAATCTCCGGCCCCGCAAAAAGCATAATAGTGGCAATTGAAAGCGGTATAGGCACAAGCATAAGATACGGGCGCAGCTTTCCGTAGCGTGTTCTCGTTTTATCTATAATGCTGCCCATAAGCGGGTCGTTTACGGTATCCCATATACCTAAAATCAGAATCATTGTGGAAACCGCGCCTGCCGGTATGCCAAATACCTTTGTGAAAAACAAAGACAGATAGCCGCCCGCAACGAGATTATAACCGAACACCTGCCCCGCGTTTGCAAAGCCGTAAGCGAGAGTTTCCTTAACTCCTACATATGTTCGCTCCCTTGTTTTTGTTTCTGCCATATTACCCCTCCGATACTGAAATATATCATATATATGATAAATCAATACATAATAATTTGCAATATTAATAAATAAGATTCTGTTTTTGCGCCGTCAAAGCGGCAATTATAAAACGCAAATTTTTAACTTGGCTCTCCTAAGATCGGAAAACAGGTGCAACACTCATTATTTGCTGTTTTTATCGTAAATTTCCGCCGCGTTTCTATATTCCTCGGCATTATCAAGAATAAGGCGCGCATCACTCTCGCTTATCGTTTTAACAGCCCTTGCAGGCACTCCTATGATAAGCGAATTATCGGGAAAAACTTTGTTTTCGGTTACGAGCGCTCCGGCGCCGACTACACAGTTTTTGCCGATTTTCGCGCCGTTCATAATTGTTGAATTCATACCTATAAGGCAATTATCGTCTATTGAACAGCCGTGAACGACCGCATTATGACCCACGGTTACGTTATCTCCGATTACGGTTGGAAAGCCCTTTGAACAGTGAACGGTGCAATTATCCTGAATATTTGAGTTCATACCGATTTCTATCCGTTCGCTGTCTGCCCTTACCACGGCTCCAAACCATACGGACGAGCCGCTTTTCAGCACGGCGTTGCCGATAACAACGGCATTTTCCGCAACAAACGCCGCGTCTTCAGTTTCGGGCGATTTCTCCAAAAACGATTTTACCATAAAGCTATTTCTCCTTTTTAATTCTTTTGATTACGATATCTGCCGCCGTTCCTGTCAAAACCCCGGTAACGGCTCCGCTTATAATAAGAACGGGAATATAATACATCAGCCCCGCTGTTTGCGCCGCGACGGCTGCCGCAGCAAGCTGTCCGGCGTTATGAGCTATTCCCCCTGCCGCAGACACCCCGATTACGGAAAATTTTTTACTTTTCTGACAAACCGCCATAACGGCAAACGAAAAAAGACCTCCGGCAAGGCTGAAAAGCATTGCCGAAACGCCGTTGAATGTTAAACCGGCAAGAATTATTCTGATAATTGAGATCAAAAAGGCGTCTTTCTTCGGCATAATATAAAGCGCTGATAAAACAACGGAATTTGCAAGACCGAGCCTTATTCCCGGAACACCGAAATTAAACGGTATCAAGCTTTCAAGATAAGAAAGCACAAATGCAAGCGCGATCATAAGCCCGAAAATGGCGGCTTTTTTAGATTTACCGTTCATTCAGCCACCCCGTCAATTTCTTCATTATCGGATATAACAGTAACAACAACCTTATTCGGCAGGCATATGATTGCTTCACCGTTTTTGCTTATACTTTTGTGATTAACGCATATTTTATCGGGGCAGTCGGCATAAATCATTTTTGCTTTTCCGTTTGATATTTCAAGTGTATTCGTGATTCCGTTTTCAGTTTTGATATCATAGAGCGTATCCGCGTCAAGCGGGAGCATTTCAGCCGTTTCTCCGCCGACTTCTATTTGAACATAATCGCCCCTGCTCCCGCTAAACGTATTTAGGCATAAAAACAGTATTGCGGCAGTAATAAACGCTGCTGCAATAAGTATAATATCCCCTTTTTTTACAGTTTTAACCTTCATTTATTTTACCGTGCAGTTCTCAAAACCTGAGGAATAATAAATATTTCCGTTCTTGTCCGCCCAAAGCGCCTCTGTGTTATCAAGATTTTCAATGAGCTTTGCACCCTGCTCCCTGCTCATATTGAAAAGAGCGGTGGAAAGCATATCGGCATAAGACGAATTACCGCATATAACGGTAACAGAGCTGAAACGTTGAGCGGGCATAAGAGTTTCGGGGTCGATAATATGGCAGTAATCAACACCGTCCACAGTGTAATAACGCTGATAATCGCCGCTTGTTACAACACTTTCCCCATCGTAAGCATTAACCTTTGCCAAATAGTTTTCCGTGTTTTTCGGGTTGTCTATTCCTATAACGAACGGCGAAGACTTTCCGTCCTTAAAGCCTAATGTTTTAACATTTCCTCCGAGAGAAATAACAGCAGAGCCCCATATGCCGTTTTGTTCAATATATTCGCATATTCTTTCTGCCGCATAACCCTTTGCTATTGCTCCCACGTCAACAGTCATTTCAGGATCTTTAAAATAGACAGTCATATTTTCTCTGTTCAGCACAAGGTTATTTATATCGGCGTGTTCGGCTTTTTCCTTTAACAAATCCATATCGGGGAGCTTTGCGCTTTGGGGATTATTGATGCCGTTTTCTCTTTCGCTGTGCCATACCGATAACACCGAACCCAAACATATATTCACCTTACCATTGCTGATTTCATACGCCTCTTTGCCGAAAAGAAGAAGATCCATAAGCTTTTCGTCTACCTTAACGGGCGATAACGCAGCATTTTCGTTAACATATTTAAGATTCGCAAGCCCGTCATAATCATTATATATGTCATAGAGCCTTGCGTAAGTTTCAAGCTCCTTATAAAAAATACGGTAATGCTCTTCAAATGATTTTTCCGAAGTATCATAAGCCGAAACGGAAGACGCTGTATCAAATAAATCAAGAAATGATTTTGTGAATTTTCTTTTGCCGTTCTGCGCCGCACAGCCGCAGCAGGAAAACAAAAACAAAAGGGAAAGAATTATTGAAAAAAGCTTTTTCACAATTCTCTCCCCTTTTCTCATTCAAATACTTTAATAACCTTTGTGGGGCATTTTTCGGCGCAAAGACCGCAGCCCGTACACTTGTTATAGTCTATTTTTGCAATATTGTTTTCAACAGTAACGGCTCCCGACGGGCAATTCCTTTGGCACATTCCGCAGGCAATACATCCCGCCTCGCAATTAACGCGAACAGCCTTTCCTTTAAGCCTGTTGACACATTGAACCCTGTATTTTGAGTCGTAAGGAATAAGCTCAATAAGACCTTTCGGACAAGCCTTTACGCATTTGCCGCAGGCAATACAGTGCTCGCTTTCAACAACGGCTTTGCCGTTTATAAGGCGTATGGCTTTGTTATCGCACACATGAACGCAGTCACCGTAGCCAAGACAGCCAAAGTTACACGTTCTTGTCCCGTCTCCGGGTGCAACGTTTACTGATTTACACGAGCGCGTTCCGAAATAATTGTAAGTGGGCTTGCGCTTGTCAGACGTGCCGGAGCATCTCACAAAAGCCGTCTGCCTTACAAATTCTCCCGCCGAAGTGCCCATAATCGCGGCTATTTTATCCGCTCCCGTTTTTCCCGCGGGAGGGCAGGCGTTAACCGGCGCGTCGCCGTTAACAATCGCCTTTGCCAACGCGTCACAGCCGGCATAACCGCACGCTCCGCAGTTATTGCCCGCAAGGCATTCGCTCACCTCAGCCTCTCTCTCATCAACTTTAACATGAAAAACTTTTTCGGCTATACTCAAAAGAATCGCTATAACGATTCCGACGCCGGCAACAACAGCCGTTGCCGTTAAAATATTCGCTAAACTCATACGGCAGCCTCCTAACCAAGCACATTAAAGCCATAAAAGGCTATCGCCATAAGGCAGGCGGTTAAAAGAACGGCGGGCGTTCCCTTGAAAGCCTTCGGAAAATCATTATTTTCCGTTTTTTCTCTGATACCTGCCATAATTATTATCGCAACCGCAAAACCCACAGACGTTCCGAACGCCGTTACTACGGAGGTAATAAAATTATTATTTTCCTGAACGTTTGTGAGGGCAACGCCGAGAACGGCGCAGTTTGTTGTTATAAGCGGAAGATAAACACCGAGCGCCTTATGGAGCTTTGGAACAAATTTTTTGAGAAACATTTCTATCAACTGAACAAGCGCGGCTATAACGAGAATGAAAACTATAGTATTAAGAAACTCAATATTAAGCTTTTTGATTACAAACGTGTATAGCAGATTTGTTACAGCACCCGCAATGGTGACAACAAAAATTACCGCGCCGCCCATTCCGGCAGCCGTTTTAACGTTTTTGGAAACGCCGAGAAACGGGCATATTCCGAGGAATTGGCTTAAAACAACATTGTTTATCAGCGAAGTTGTAAGAAGAACGAGAAACAAAGTTTTAACCATTTATTTTTCCTCCTTATCACCGGCAGGGCAAGCAACTGTGCAGCCGGCACAATCGCCGGAGCATCCGTTTTCATTTTTTACATGGCGATTTGCGCCTTTAACTCCGAGCTTGTTTTGCAGTGCGCAGAGAAAAGCGAGCACAAGAAACGCACCCGGCGCGAGAATAAACAAAGATACGCCCTCATAACTTTCCGGCAAAATCCTAAATCCAAAAACAGAGCCCGCGCCGATAAGTTCACGAACAATTCCTATAGATGTTAGACCGATTGTAAAACCGAGCCCCATTCCGAGACCGTCAAAAAGCGAGGGAATAACTTTGTTTTTAGACGCATAACTTTCAGCCCTGCCGAGAATTATGCAGTTTACAACTATAAGCGGAATATAAATTCCGAGTGAATCGTAAAGAGAAGTAACATAGGCATGAAGCAGCATTTGAACTATAGTTACAAATGAGGCAACAACAACTATATACGCGGGCATTCTCACTCCGTTAGGTATCACCTTGCGCAAAAGTGATATCATAACGTTGCTCATTACAAGAACAACCGTTGTTGCAAGTCCCATTCCGATTCCGTTAATTGCCGAGGTGGTTACCGCCAAAGTGGGGCACATTCCCAGCATAAGGACAAACGTGGGATTTTCTTTAACGATTCCGTTTTTCAGTCTTTCAATTGCGGTATTCATCATCAGCCCTCCTTCAGCACTTCGTTATAAAAGGCAAGAGCGCTGTTTACCGCGTCAGTAACCGCGCCTGTCGTAATAGTGGCGCCGCTGATAGCGTCTATCTCCGTATCAGAGGCAGCGCCGCTTTTTGTGTATGTAATTCCGTTTGCCGATTTGCCTGCAAACTGAGCCGTGAATTCATCCTCCGTGCATCTTGCTCCAAGACCTGCCGTTTCACTGTTTGAGAGAACGGAGAAACCCGTTACAGAGTCATTTTCAGATGAAATGCCCACGGCAATCTGAATATCCCCGCCATAGCCCGACGGCGACGTTGCAGACATTACATAACCGATAATATTTCCGCTTTCATCCTCCGCCGCAAGAACATCATCCACGGTGCAGCCTGTGAGGTTCGCGCTGTCAATAGCCGCAACCGAAAGCGCCAAAGCAGACTCGGTGTTTTCAAGCGGCTCGAAATCGGCGTTTTGAAAAACGCTTTCATACGCCTCACGGCGCGCTTTCTCCTCGGCCGCGGCGATCGGAGCCTTTGTGATTTCATTAACGCACGCAAGCGCAAGTCCCGCAACAAGAGTTATTGAAAACAGCGCAATGCAGTTTTTCAGCCATTTTGATTTCATCTTGCCTCACACCTCCTCATGTTTTTTCATTCCGAATGCTTTCGGAACCGTTATTTTTTCAATAAGAGGAACAATGAGATTTCCTGTTATAATCGCATACGACACGCCCTCGGCGCTTGAGCCGAGAATACGGAATACAGCAGTTAAAAAGCCTATAAGAATTCCGTATATGATCTGACCGTTCTTTGTAATGGGACTCGTTGTGTAATCGGTTGCCATAAAGAACGCGCCTAAAATAAGTCCTCCCGTAAGGAGATGACCGAGCATAAAATCAGCGCTCGGAACTCCGCCGCGGAATGCTGAGAAAATAAATATAAACAACAGGGTTGATAATATATAACTTGCGGGAATTCTGATTGTTATTACTTTCTTGATAATCAGATATGCCGCACCTATAAGCAGCGCGGCGCATGAAACCTCGCCTATGCAACCCGTTTGCAAGCCGAGAAACGCATCAAGCAAATCAATGCTCTCACCCGCCTTTATTGACGCAATAGGAGTTGCGGAAGAAACGCCGTCTACCGAAAAATCGGTCATTCTTGAAGCAAACGATATAACAAGAAAACACCTTGCGCCGAGCGCGGGGTTCATAATGTTCTGACCGATTCCGCCGAAAAGCATTTTTACAACTATTATTGCGAACACACCGCCAACAGCGGGAATCCACCACGAAACAGACGGAGGCATATTGAGCGCGAGCAAAATTCCCGTAACAACGGCGCTTAAATCAAACACGGTAACAGGTTTTTTGGTTATGAGATCAAAAGCAATTTCTGAAATCACACAGCTAAGAACAGCCGAGACGGTTATAATCAGCGCGTTTATTCCAAAATGCCATATACCGAAAATCAGAGCGGGAACAAGCGCAATGCAAACATCAAGCATTATTTTTGTTGTTGAGCTTTTATCCCTTATATGCGGTGAAACAGAAACGTTATACATTTTCTTTCTCCTTGTAAAGTATAAATATCATCCGTGTATTACTCTATTTGGCAACTTTTGTGGCTTTAACGGCAATTTTTGCAAGCTTAAAGGTTTGTGTAAGAGGTCTTTTCGCGGGGCAAACATAAGTGCAGCAGCCGCATTCTATGCATTCCATACCGTTTAATGTTTCAAATCTCTCAACGTCATCGGCAAGAGCAGCGGCAGCCATAAGCTGGGGTACAAGCCTTTCAGGGCAGGCTTTAACGCATCTGCCGCAATGAATACACGCGGTGGTTTTCATTTTAGCAACATCGTCGGACGTTATCGCAAGCACAGACGATGAAGTTTTTATAACGGGATAATTGAGATTAGGCATGGCCATTCCCATCATCGGTCCGCCAGAAATCAGCTTTTCAACGTTATCCTTGAGTCCGCCGCAATGCTCCATAACAAAGGCAAACGAAACGCCAAGCGGAACACTTACGTTGCAGGGGGAATTAACTCCGTCGCCCGTTATTGTGAGCACCTTGCGTATAAGCGGAATATTGTTGCAAACGGCATTATAAACGGCAAACACCGTTGCCGTGTTAACAACAACAACTCCTACATCGGCGGGAAGCATATGCGAATTGATTTCGCGCCCGGTGACCGACGCGATAAGCCTTCTCTCGCCTCCCTGCGGATAACGCGTTTTAAGGCTCTGAACGCTGATTCGGTTAAGAGATGCCGATTGCTTTTTAAGCTCCTCGATGGCATCGGGCTTGTTGTCTTCAACAGCGATTACCGCATTCGCATGAGGAAAAAGGCGAAGAATTATTGATACGCCCATTAAAATATTTCCCGTCTGTTCGGTAAGCAGCCGGTAATCGGAAGTTAGATACGGCTCACATTCCGCTCCGTTAATAATTATGTAATCTATGCTGTCTTTATTTTTCGGTGAAAGCTTTACCCCGGTCGGAAAGCCCGCTCCTCCCAAGCCTACTATACCGCTTTCGGTAATTATCTTGATGATTTCGTCCTCCGACAGTTCGTTCGGGTCTCTCACCTCACCGAAACCGCTGACACACTCATCCTCAAAATCGTTTTCAACTATTATTGCCTGCGACGGCGCGCCGCTTATCATACTGCAATTTTCTATTGCTTTAACCGTACCCGAAACCGAGCTGTATACGGGGCTTGAAATAAAGGACGCCGCCTCCGCGATCTTCATTCCCTTCAGCACCCGATCGCCCACCTTAACAATCGGCTTTGCGGGAGCGCCTATATGCTGGCTGACGGGAAATGTCATTATTTTATCAGAGCCGAGCTCAATTATCTTCATATCCTTTGAGTATTCCTTGCCCTCATAGGGATGAATTCCGGATTTAAATGAACTTTTCCTCATATCATCAAACTCCTTTTTATTGATTTTAACACAAAAGGACAATTTTTTCAATAATTCTGCACTATATACTTATTAGACACGCAGTAAAAATATTCTAAAAAATCATCCGCCCGCCGATAAGGCAGACGGATAAAATTGTATGTTAAGGCAAATCGGCAACGCTTGACTCCGATTCGGGAAGTGCGTGCATTTCAAGTTCTCTGTAAGTGCCGTCCTCTTTGTTGCGCACAAGGAGCTTGGAAGCGTCGTAGCTGATAAAATACTGTCCTATTTCATCTATACTGTAGGAATCCTCGGAATTTTTTGTTATCTTACCCGCAATCACCTTTATATAATACTCGTCCTCTAATTTGATACCCGAAGAGGAGACCATTATCTCATAATCGTCGAGCGAGCCCTCAAGACCGAGTTCCTCCTCACTGTAACTTTTTATAAGGTCAACAGCGTCGGAATTCTTTATAACTGCCGTATCTGTTGTTATGGCGGTGGTGCTTTCTTTTTCCGAATTATCATCGGCTTCGTTTGAACAGCCCGCAAGAACAATGAAAACAACTGCCGCCAACAGTGCCAAAACTTTTCTGTATTTCATAAACACACCTCATAAAATAATTGGTTTATTCAATTATATATTCAACATTCCGATTCGTCAAGTAATATTGATATTTCGCTTTCTCCGTAAATTGATATCCCGTTTTTGTAAAGCAGTTCTGCGGTTATTCCGTTTCCGTCCGCAAGACTGCCCGAAAACGTGCCGTCGTATATCCTTTTAAATCCGCAGGAAGGACTTCTCTCTTTCAAAACCGCACGCAAACAATTGTTTTCTCTTGCAATGTAAAGCGTTTTTTCAGCTCCCGCCTCGTATTCGGCAGTGTGATCCTCACCGCTTTTTGAAATTGCCCTTCCGTTTATTATTTCGTTCGGCTCGCGCGGAATCGGCAGTCCGCCGAAATATTCGGGGCAAACGGGCAGCACCCGAAATTTTTCATAAAGCATCAGCGCCTCTTTGCAAAAGTTGTTTCCTCCGCTGTATTTGCAGTTTTCACCGAGAAGGCAGGCGGAAACTATTATTTTTTCCTTGCCGCCGGTAAATACAAATCTTTCAAGAGCAAGAGCAATGCCGTCCTCGCCGTTTGAAAGCGTCTCATAAGCTGCTGCGCTTTTGCAATCCTCAGAGGCGTTTCCCATGGCAACACCGTATTTTGCAAATCCGAGCATCTCAATATCGTTATCCGCATCGCCGAATGCCATAACCTCAGCGGAAGAAATGCCAAGCTCCGCGCACATTCCTTTAAGCGCCTCGCCTTTGTTTGTTCTGCGTTCAGTCATCTCTATATCGCCCATAACGGGAGATGTTATTGTGATTTCCGTAATTTCGGAAAGCCTTTGCTTTATCTCCCCGTAATGCTCACCGTTAAAATAATAGAGATTGATTTTTTCCGCTCCGCAGTCTTTTGCAAAATCCGCAATGCTTTGATGGTCGATAATTCCTTTTATATATTCGTCAAGAAATTCCTGCGGCAAATCGCTGTTTGTAAAGTATTTTGCCTTACTAATTTGCGCATGCTGGCAGCCATTGGAATAAACCTCGTAAAAAACAGGATATTCCTCAAGAATATCCGTAATTTTAACAACCGTTTCAGTTGATATTGTGTTTGTGTAAATGTTTTTACCTTTACATCTATCGTAAACAGCCGCGCCATTGGAATAAATAACATAATCTATAAAAGGCAACTGATTTGTAACGCTTTCGGTAACCGACAGCGTGCGCCCAGTTGCTATAACTGTTTTTATTCCCATGCTGTGCGCTCTTTTCAACGCCGCTTTCGTTTTTTCGGAAACAGTGATATGATCAGGAGACATAAGCGTTCCGTCTAAATCCATTGCAATTAGCTTAACAGACAAAATATTCCTCCGATTTAATTTTGATTGCTTATTCCGTGCCTGTTTTTTATTTTCAATCTTTCCATGGCTCTTGAAAGATTTGCCTTTGAAATGATATATTCCGCCCGGCTTAGTTTTTGGCGCAGCTCCTCCTCGGCTCGCATCTTAGCCTCATTTGCTCGCCTCTCGTCTATATCTTCGGGATTTTCGGCAGAGGCGCAAACAAGCACGGCTTCGTTATCAAGGAATTCAAGAAATCCGTCGCCGACAAAAGCGTCTGTTTCCTTTCCGTCCTCCGTCTTTATCCTCATTTCCCCTGTTTCTATAGGAACAACACAGTTTTCATGGTGAGGAAGAAACGCCATTTCACCGCCGTCTATATACGGAATCACAAGGCATTTGCAGTCTCCGTCAAAAAACACCCTGCTTGACGACACAATTTTCAATTTGAAAGTATCCATACTGTTCATACTCCAAATATTATTTCATACTTTCAGCCTTTTTAAGCACGTCTGTTATCGTGCCGGCGTTGAAGAACGCCGATTCCGGCACATCGTCGAGCTCTCCGTCCGCAATCGCTTTAAAGCCCTTAACCGTTTCTTCAACGGGAACATATACACCTTTAAGACCCGTAAACATTTCGGCAACGTGGAACGGCTGAGAAAGAAATTTCTCTATCTTCCTTGCCCGGTAAACTGTTGTTTTATCATCCTCGGAAAGCTCCTCCATACCGAGAATTGCTATAATATCCTGCAATTCCTTGTATTTTTGCAGATATTCCTGAACTCTTCTTGCAACGTTATAATGTTCTTCTCCAACAGTGTTTGCCTCTAAAATCCGGCTGTTTGACTCAAGCGGATCAACTGCCGGATAAATTCCCTTTTCGGCAATTTTTCTTGAAAGCACGGTGGTTGCGTCAAGATGGGCAAATGTTGTTGCGGGAGCGGGATCCGTTAAATCGTCGGCGGGAACATAAACTGCTTGAACCGAAGTGATCGAACCGTTTTTCGTTGAGGCAATTCTTTCCTGAAGCTCTCCCATTTCGTTTGCAAGTGTTGGCTGATATCCAACAGCTGACGGCATTCTGCCCAAAAGTGCTGAAACCTCTGAACCCGCCTGAACAAAGCGGAAAATATTATCTATAAAAAGAAGTACATCTTGATTTTCAACATCACGGAAATATTCCGCCATAGTCAGTCCCGTTTCGGCAACGCGCATACGTGCTCCGGGCGGTTCATTCATCTGACCGAAAACAAGCGCCGTTTTATCTATAACGCCCGATTCCTTCATCTCGTTCCAAAGATCGTTTCCCTCTCTTGAACGTTCGCCTACGCCTGTAAAAATTGAATATCCCCCATGAACGTTTGCAACATTTGTGATAAGCTCTTGAATCAGCACGGTTTTTCCAACACCCGCGCCTCCGAAAAGACCGATTTTTCCGCCTTTTACATATGGCGTGAGCAGATCTATAACCTTAATGCCCGTTTCAAGTATTTCAACTTTAGAGGACTGCTCGCTGAAACCGGGAGCCTTTCTGTGGATTTCCCAATGCTCAGCGTCATTTAAATCGCCAAGCCCGTCCGTTGTTTCGCCTATAACGTTAAAAAGCCTGCCGAGGCATTTTCTTCCTACGGGAACGGAAATCGCGCCGCCTGTTGACGTTACCTCCATATCTCTGTAAAGTCCCTCGGAAGCCGCAAGCATAATACATCTTACCGTGTTTCCGCCTATGTGCTGTGAAACCTCCATAACAAGCCTGTTTCCGTCTACTGTTACCTCAAGCGCGTCCTTTATCGCGGGAAGCTTATCGGTAAATTCAACATCAACAACAGGACCCATAATCTGAACTATTCTGCCTTTATTCATTATAGGAATTCCTCCCGTGTAAGTTTAAGAATGGCTTTGCGGCGCAAAACGCTGCAACCGGCAAAAAATGCCTAAGACTTTTTCTGTGCCTTTGAACCGGCGATAACTTCGGTTATCTCCTGAGTTATGGCAGCCTGCCTTGCGCGGTTATACTGCATATTAAGCTGCCTGAGCATATCGGACGCGGCGTCCGTAGCAGTCTGCATTGCCGCCATTCTCGCATTGTGTTCGCAGCAATACGATTCAATCAGCGCACCGTATATAAAGCCCGCAACGTAGCATGGCACTATTGAATCAAAAACAGTTTTAGCATCAGGCATAAACTGAGCGTGCTCATAATAATTATTTTTATCTCTTATTTGAATACGTTCCTCTTTTAAGGGGAGCAGTTTGCTTATTACCGGCTCAACCGTCATTGAATTAACCATCTTTGTGTAAATCACATCAATTTCGTCAAGCTCGCCGTCTAAAAAAAGATCAAGCAATATTTCGGCAATTCGCCTTGCGCGGTTCATAGAAGGATTTTGAGCGGTGTAATTGAAATTTATATCAATCGGTATATTTCTTTTTTCAAAATAATGCTTGCCCACCTGACCCACAACGAAAAGCATATCCTGTTCTTCGTTTCGAGTCAGCTCCTCTGCCGCTTTAATAACATTGTGGTTATACGCTCCCGCAAGTCCTTTGTCCGCAGTAATAACAAGATAGCCGATTTTTTTCTGACTTTTACTTTTATACCCGCGTTGATCAAAATATCTGCTGCCCGCGTCGGGCGCGATATTAAGAATTTTTGCAAGACTGTCTTGTATCAGATAAAAATACGGTTCGGTGTTAACAAGGTCTTTGCGGGCTTTTTGAAGTTTAGACGAGGATACCATATACATTGCGTTTGTAATCTTCATGGTATCCTTTATGGATCTCATTCTGTCCTGTATTTCTCTTGCATTAGCCATTGCAGCCTACACCTTATTTTCCGAATTCATCAACAGCGTTTAAAATTCTTGATTTGAGCTCGTCGCTTAAATTTTTTGTTTCATTGATTTCCTCAACTATGTCTGAATGCATTTCCTCAAAATATTCAAGCATCTCGCTTTGATAAGTTTTTATTTTGTCAACGGGAAGATACGCAAATTTTCTTCCTATCGCGGCAACAAGCGTTATAACCTGCTCCGCAAGCGACAGCGGTTTTCCGAGAGGCTGTTTCAAAAGCTCCATAAGGCTTTTACCGTATGCGAGCCCCGCCTTTGTTTCCTCATCAAGATCGGATGAAAACTGGGTGAAAACCTCCATTTCGCGGAACTGAGCCAAATCAACGCGCAGTGAACCCGCCGCTTTTTTCATTGCCTTAGTCTGTGCGGCGCCGCCCACACGCGATACGGAAAGACCAACATTTACTGCCGGACGCTGACCGCTGAAAAACAGACTGCTTTCAAGAAAGATCTGACCGTCTGTTATTGATATTACATTTGTGGAAATATATGCCGAAACATCGCCCGCCTGAGTTTCTATGATAGGCAACGCCGTTATTGAGCCGCCGCCAAGTTCGGGAGACAGGCGCGAAGAACGCTCAAGAAGTCTTGAATGGAGATAGAAAACATCTCCGGGATATGCCTCACGTCCGGGAGAGCGTTCAAGGAGCAGAGAAAGCGCACGGTAAGCGACCGCGTGTTTGCTGAGATCATCATAAACAATTAGCACGTCTTTCCCCTTATACATAAAGTATTCGGCGACAGATGTTGCCGAATACGGCGCAATATATTGAAGAGACGCCGAATCTGACGCAGTTGAACAAACAACAACCGTGTATTCCATCGCGCCGTGTTTTTCAAGAGTGTTAACAAGCTGCGCCACAGTAGATGTTTTCTGACCGATTGCATTGTAAATACAGATGCAATTCTTGCCTTTCTGGTTGATAATTGTATCAAGCGCAATTGAAGTTTTACCCGTCTGCCTGTCGCCTATTATAAGCTCACGTTGACCCCTGCCTATAGGAAACATTGAATCAATCGCGAGAATGCCCGTTTCAAGCGGAACCGATACTGATTTGCGCTCTATAATAGACGGAGCCGTATGCTCAACGGGGCGGTATTCATCGGTTACAATCTCGCCTTTACCGTCTATCGGCTCGCCGAGTGAATTTACAACCCTTCCGATATACGCATCGCCGACAGGAACACCCGCCATTTTATGAGTTCTTTTAACACGGGTGCCCTCATGAATTTCATCTTCCCCGCCAAAAAGGATGCAGCCTACCGAATCCTTTTTGATGTTCTGAACCATACCTTTAACGCCCGAATCAAAAATAACAACCTCGCCGTACATAGCGTGTTCAAGACCATGGATATTTGCAATGCCGTCGCCAACGGTGACAACGCTGCCCATTTCCTCGTTTGAGGTTTCAAAATCGTAGTCCCTGATTTCGCTTTTGAGTATTGAAATTATATTTTTTGTATCTACCGAGCTTGATTTTCTGGCGTTTTCAACGATTTTTTCCTTGATTTGAGCAATTTTGCTTTTTAAACTTCTGTCATAGCGCTTATTGCCCACTTCAATAACAAAACCGCCTATCAGACTTTCATCCTTAACTATTTCGATTTCCGCAGAATTTGTTTTTTCTTCTCTACAAACAAATTCTTCTATGCCTTTAAGCTGCTTATCATCGGGCTCGGTAACGCAGTAAATTTTTACCTTTGCAACTTTGTTTTTCCTGTCTGCCGCCTCAATATAAGCCTCCGTTATTTCTTTAAGGCTGCCTGTGGCACATTCCTGAGAAAGCGAACGCATAAACGTTCTCACAGAGAGCGGAAATATTTCTTCTATAATCGCTTCTTTTTCCTTGGATGAAACGGTTGGACTGTTTAATATCGTTTCAAGCTCTTTTGAAGACGAAAGTATTTCCTTTACCTTTTCAAGCTCCGATATACTGATTTCTGACGAAAGCAGCATATTTACATAATCATCAATCCTGAGACTCATTGCTTTCACTGCTTTCCTTTAAAAATTCGTTGAAAATATCGCTGTTCGTTTTGTCTGAAACATTTGCCTCCAAAACCTTTTCGGCAGCCTCAATAGCTATATCGGCAATGCTTTCGCGTGCCGCGCGGACTGCGTTTTCACATTCCTCATCAGCCTGCTTTTTTGCATTTTCCTTCAGTTTTTTTGCGTCAGTTTCAGCTTTGTCGAGAATTTTTCCGTATTCCGCCTTGGCATTTTCCTTTGCCTCGTTCAAAATTCGGTCTGATTCCTCGTTTATATTTTGAATTTTTTCTTCATACAGTTTTTTTAATTCGTTCGCCTCGGTATTTACGTCCTCGGCGTCTTTAAACTGCTTTTCAATCATTTCTTTTCGCTTATCCATAACTCTCATTATCGGCTTAAACAAAAATCTTTTCATCAAAAGATAAAAAATTACAAGATTGATAAGCATAAAAAGAAAATTCCAGTCAAACTTAAGCATAAACTGTTTTTCCTTTCATCAAAAGATTTAACAGTAATACACCGATTATTACTTAACCATAAATATTATAAGAATACTTACAACAAGTCCGTAAACGGCTGTTGCCTCGGCAAGTGCACAGCCTAAAAGCAGAGAGGTTCTTATATCTCCCGCCGCCTCGGGCTGACGTGCTATTGCGTCTACCGCCTTACCTGTAGCCAAACCGATGCCTATACCGGCGCCCAAACCTGTTAATACAGCTATTGCTGCCCCTATTGCTACTCCCATGATTCTTCTCCTTTTTATAATGTTAATTATTCTTCAACAGCTTCTTGAACATACATAGCTGTTAAAAACACAAATATATACGCCTGCAAAAATCCGTCAAACAAATCAAAATACAGGCTGAATGCAACCGGCACGCCGATTTTTAGAATCGCAACGCTTTTTATCAGTTCCATAATGATAAACGCGCCGAGCACGTTTCCGAACAGTCGCATACATAGCGAAAGCGGCTTGATTATAAGCTCAAGCATATTTATCGGCGTTACTATCCACACGGGCTTTGTAAAATCTTTAAGATGACCTTTAAGCCCCCGTTCCTTTATTCCGGCGAATTCAACAAGGATTATGCTTGAAATTGCCATAGCGGCGGTTACCTGCATACTCTTCGTCGGCGGCTTAAAGCCGAAAATGCCTATCATATTCGACATACCGATAAAAATCGCCATACTCATAAGCCACGGCATATATTTTTTTCCGTTGCTGCCGAGAATTTTATCAAAAAACGTGATCAGCTTATCCATACAGATTTCAAGTATCTGCTGCCGCTTTCCGATAGGCCCTTCCACTTTTAAATTTCGCGTTAAAAAAATCGCAATAACGGTGAGAACCGCAATTATTATCCACGATACAACGGTAGATTCATCAACCGCCACGCCGATTTTCGGAATCGTGAAAACTGTTTTTATATCAAGCTCGTCCAAAAGTTCTTCTTTGATATCCATAGTAATCGGAGAAAACGTCAATTATATCCACCTCCCTATTGTTCAAAGTTGATTATATCACCGTGTATTTTTGTTTTCAATAAGTAAAAAGCTAAATAAAACCAAAATATATAAAATTATTATGGTAAAAGTCTATAATTTTTATAAAAATATCATATTTACAACTTGCATTGTTTGGTTTATAATATTTTCTGCTGATTTTTTACCAAAGGAGAGAGTTATGGCAAGAGATCAAAAGAAAATGGTGGACGAAATCACCTCTATGGACGAAGATTTTGCAAAATGGTATACCGACATATGTAAAAAAGCGGAGTTAATCGAATACACAAGCGTTAAGGGCTGTATGGTTATTCGCCCTTACGGATATGCCATTTGGGAAAATATCCGTCAAATTCTTGACGGTATGTTTAAAGAAACGGGTCACGAAAACGTTTGTATGCCGATGTTCATACCCGAAAGCCTTCTGCAAAAGGAAAAAGACCACGTTGAGGGATTTGCCCCCGAATGCGCGTGGGTAACGATGGGAGGCAATGAAAAATTAGAGGAACGCCTTTGCGTTAGACCCACATCCGAAACGCTGTTCTGCGAGCATTTTAAAAACATAGTTCATTCCTACCGCGACCTGCCAAAGCTCTATAATCAGTGGGTTTCGGTTGTAAGATGGGAAAAAACAACAAGACCGTTCCTTCGCTCCCGTGAATTTCTCTGGCAAGAGGGTCACACCCTGCACGCGACAGCCGAGGAGGCAATTGAGGAAACGGAAAGAATGCTTAACGTTTACACAAAATTCTGCCAGGAATACCTTGCCATCCCCGTTATTCAGGGAATGAAAACGGAAAATGATAAATTTGCAGGTGCTGAGCGAACATATTGCATAGAGGCTCTTATGCATGACGGAAAGGCGTTGCAGGCAGGCACGTCTCACTATTTCGGCGACGGTTTTGCGAGAGCGTTTGATATTCAGTATTCCGACAGGGAAAACAAGCTTGTTTATCCTCATCAAACCTCGTGGGGTATGACAACCCGCCTCATCGGCGCCATAATAATGACTCACGGAGATAACAACGGGCTTGTTCTTCCTCCGGCGGTTGCGCCGATTCAGGTTATGGTTATCCCCGTTGCGCAGCACAAATCCGGCGTTCTTGAAAAGGCAAACGAGATATGTTCGCGGCTCAAAAAAATCTGCCGAGCTAATATAGATGAATCAGAAAACTCGCCGGGATGGAAATTTGCCGAATACGAAATGAAAGGCGTTCCCGTAAGAGTTGAAATCGGACCAAGAGATATAGAAAACAATCAATGCGTTGTTGTTACGCGCCATAACAGAGAAAAAACGGCAGTTTCTCTAGACGAGCTTGAAACGGTGATTCCTCAAAAGCTGCGGGAGGTGCGCGACGGTATTTATAATGCCGCGCTTGAAAACAGAGAACGCAGAACTTATATATGCAAAACCACAAATGAAATATTAAAGGCTCTTGAAGAAAACGGCGACGGTTTCGTTAAGGCGATGTGGTGCGGCAGCGCCGAATGTGAGGAAAGAGTAAAAGAACTCACAGGTGTCGGCTCACGCTGTATTCCGCTTGAACAGGAACATATAGCAGACTCCTGCGTATGCTGCGGCAAGCCCGCAAAGCATATGCTCTATTGGGGAAAGGCATATTAAGTATACGCCTTTAATATTATTACCGAAAGAGGGATAAAATATGGCAGTTTTAGTTACAGGAGGCGCCGGCTATATCGGCAGCCACACATGTGTTGAGCTTTTGAACTCCGGCACGGACGTTGTTATTGCGGACAATTTATACAACTGCAAAAAATCGAGCATAGACAGAATTTGCGCCCTTGTTAACAAGGATTTCAAATTTTATGAATGTGATATCCGCGACCGAGCCGGACTGGACAAAATATTCAAACAGGAAAAAATTGATTCGGTAATTCACTTTGCCGGTCTTAAAGCGGTTGGGGAAAGCGTTGAAAAGCCGCTTGAATATTTTGACAACAACGTAAACGGAACCCTCGTTCTTCTTGATGTTATGAGAAAAAACGGCTGCAAAAAAATCGTTTTTTCATCATCTGCCACAGTTTACGGTATCAACAACGTTTCACCTCTCACAGAGGATATGCCCGTTGGCGGAGTAACAAACCCCTACGGCAGAACAAAATATATGATTGAGTGCATTTTGCAGGATTTATACGCGTCTGACAACGATTGGTCTGTCTGCCTGCTGCGCTATTTCAATCCGATAGGCGCCCACAAAAGCGGCACAATAGGTGAAGACCCCAACGGAATTCCAAACAACCTTATGCCCTACATAACGCAGGTGGCAATCGGCAAAAGGGAGCATCTCAACGTTTACGGCAATGATTATAACACGCCCGACGGAACAGGCGTCAGAGATTATATCCATGTTGTGGATCTCGCTCTCGGACATTTGAAAGCGGTTGAAAAAATTGAAAAAAGCAGCGGTCTTTATATTTACAATCTCGGCACAGGCAAGGGATATTCGGTGCTCGACGTTGTAAAGGCGTTTGAAAAGGCGTCGGGAGTTAAAATCCCGTATGTGATCGGTACTCGCCGCGCAGGCGATTTGGCAACCTGCTATTCCGACCCAAGCAAGGCGTTTAAAGAACTCGGCTGGAAAGCAGAGCGCGATATTGAGGAAATGTGTGAGGACAGTTGGCGCTGGCAAAGCCATAATCCAAACGGATATCCTGACTGATTTTTCAAGTTTATACAAAAACGATAAAACAGCGGACTTGAGCAAATTCAAGTCTGCTGTTTTTTTAAACAAAATTTAAAAATGTAAGTTTTCTTAATAAATCATATTAATAATTTTTTCGCCGTTGATAATTTTATGAGTGCTTAAACATAATAACCGCTTTAATAATAATTTTCTTCCGTGTCCTCATTTTCGATTTTTGATTCATCAAAATCATATTTGTACTGCCCTATATACTCATACAAATCTGTTTTATCATTATATCCGTATTCAAAGCAATAAACATCGTTATAGCTTTCAAAAATATCCTTTTCGCTGTCGTAATAATAGGAACCCCTGTAATAAAATTTGTATCTGTTAAACAGCTTTTCCCTTTCACCGGCGGAAAGAGCGTTATAATATTTTTCAAGCGTGCTGCCCAAAACTTTATCTTCAAAATAATTAAAAGAGCGAAAATCAACGCCTGTTTTATCTTCAATTTCCGTTTCGTAATTTCCGATTTCCGTATCTTCAAACACCTCGGGATATTTTTCCTCAATCTCTATTGCGATAAGCGCCGCCGCCTTGTTTGCCGTTTCCTTATTTTTGCTCTGTGTTAACTCAATAAGATAAAGCGAGGGGGAATCGGAAAGGTCGGCGATATATTCCAAATCAATGTTTTGAATTTTTCCGCTGTTGTAAGCGTCTATATTATATTTTATAACAAAATCGTTTATATTAATAAACGCGAGGGCAATAAACATTGCGCTGCAAATAACTATAACGGGCTGAATATAATTTACGCGCGGCAAAAAGATATGGACAATATAAAACGTGATAATAACCAATATCATTATCATAAATACAGAGACGAGCAGCCTGTTTTTTGACATCCCGAAGATTTCAATATTCAGCTTCATTTTAGACATTGCCGTAACAAGAATCAAAACGGTAAAAGACAAAATAAATACAGAAAGCGCCTTTACCGACGGCGGTATTTTCCCCTGCGCGTTTCTCTTTGTAAACATATTTGAAAGCGCAACAATAATCATATTTATAACGCAAATCGCAAACATTTCAAAAAAGCCGCGCCTTGCGTAAACGCTTGCCGTATATTCATAGCCCTCCGGCAGAATTCCCGAAAAGGCGCTGAAAAAATACGCAAGCTGCGAAAAAAGATACACAATATAGGTAAACGAAATCACTGATAAAAAAGAAACAGCGGCGGCATTTGGCACAAAGCCTTTTCCTCTATCCGCGCCCGTTTTAATATGAGCATCGGCTCCGTTTTTTCGAGATACGGCATAAAAAACAACAAACGGAGTTGCAATCAGCGCAATAACAATCTCAAGCAAATAGATACCGGCGTTTTTCAACACTATTTTTATTAATCCCTCAAACGCTTCGTCACCGCTTACAAGCAGAGGGATTATAACAAGCAGAACGGGCAGCGAAAGCGCTATTCCTATAATCACATTTTTGCTTTTTTTATTTTTATTTATAAATTTTGAACCGGCGGCTGCAATTTCGTGCGCGTCAGACAACGGATAAACAAACACACTGCATATCGCCTCCAAAAGCATTTTGTAGCTGCCTCGGTTAATCTTCATTCCGCCGCTCAAACCCAAAAGATAAATTCCAAACAGCGCAAAAACAAGAAACACCATTATAAAGCTAATAAACGCGTCTTTATACAGCGAAAAAGTGACGGCACCCGCGAGCGAAAGTGCGCCGCATATAAAAGCAAAAGGCGAAACTCTGACTTTTTTATCATAAATATACGCGCTGAAAACGGCAAACAAAATGAAAAAAGAAACGGTAAAGCCCAAATTAAAGCCGTGCATAACCGCAAAATCAACAAATATAAAAACCGCCGCAAGAAATACAGGCACAAATACGGAATCCTTTTTGCCCCAATTTATTTCATTCAGCCGGTTTTCGGAAAGCCGTAAGCTGTTATTATTCGGTTCAAAATAAATTTCACTCTTTTTCATGATCTATTCCTCCTCACTGAATTCAAGAATATCTCCCGGCTGGCATTTAAGGACGCTGCAAATAGCCTCAAGCGTTGAAAATCTGATTGCCTTTGCCTTGCCGGTTTTTAGTATCGAAAGATTTGCGGGGGTTATTCCTATTCTTGACGCAAGCTCGCCTGAAGACATCTTCCTCTTTGCAAGCATAACGTCGAGATTAACAATTATCTTCATTTCTTTCCTCCCTAAATGGTGAGCTCGTTTTCTTCTTTTATTTCTATCGCTTTTTCAAAAATATTTTTAACTACTCTGACCACAAGACCAACAAAAAATTCAGCCACCGAAACAGTAAAACGAATTGCCGCGTGCATATAATTAAAAAACGAGAAATATACAACATTCTCCGCCGAATTGAGCTGATAATAATATCCTAAGAAAGCAGTGACAACCGCAAATATAAGCGTAATAACAGAAACCGCTAAGCAAAGCCAACTGAATGTTCTTAATAATTTAACGTTTTTTTCGTGAAACACTATACTCTTTTTTATATTGATAAGGAGCTTATCAAGGCACACAAGCGCCGCATAGCCGAAAGGAACGGAAAAATAAAAAGGAATATGATTCAAAATCTCCGCCTCAAACGGGTCAGAAATTTCTTGAGGAATAAAAACCGATAAAACCGTAACGGCGGTCAAAATAAAATAAAACAATCTCACAAGAAAATGCGTTAATGCAACGGATTTGTTTTTGTTCCACATAGAGATTACCTCCAAAATTAAAATTCATACTTATATTATACGTTTAAATTATCGTTTGTCAATAAATTTTTATTAAATTACAAAAACTTTTTATTATTTATTGAAAAAATATTTTACATTAACATAAAATTGCGCGCAACGTATGAATTGACAATTTAAGGAAACAAACCTATAATATTTTTACAGTTAAAATGAACCAAATACGAACAAGAGGTGAATTATGAAACAGCTATCCGCCGAAAAACCGCAAAGCAATGTTTATATTGCTTACTTAATCATATTTATTCTTTTATTTTTCCTGTGCCTTCTCTTTCCTTATACGGGCGACGACTGGGCATGGGGCAGTCAAATCGGCACAGACAGGCTCAGCACATGGTTTGATAACTACAGCGGTCGGTATTTCGGCAATCTTATTGTGCTTGCGCTCACACGCTCGAATTTTCTTAAAGCGCTGGCAATGTCTTTTTGCGATACAGGAATTATTGTGTTGATTAACAGGCTGACTCAAAACCAAAAAAACGGAGTTTTTATAATATCCGCCATTCTGGTTTTTATGCCGTCAACACTTTTAAGGCAGGCGGTTGTTTGGACTTCGGGTTTTGCAAACTACACGGTTTCCGTTTTTCTCACTCTCATATATATTTATTACATTAATAATATTTACGGCGAGAAAAAGCCGAAAAATTCAATAGCGGCAGTTATACCTTTAGCGGTTTTGGGCTTTGCAAACACTCTTATAGTTGAGCATTTAACCGTTTACAACATAATTCTGTCTGTTTATGTGATTATATTCACTTTTGTTAAATTCAAAAAAATCTTTGTTCAGCACGCGGCTTATTTCGCGGGCTCAATCGCCGGCACGGCGCTGATGTTTTCAAATTCTGTTTACCGTTCCATAGCCAACGGAAACGACGGCTACAGATCGTTTGGCGGCAACGGCGGAATTGTAGCAAAAGCGGCAAACGCATATTTAGACACAATCGTTAAAGACGGATTTATAAATAATTTTGTTTTAAACGCCTTCCTCGCGGCGGTGTGCATAATAATATGGTATTCCGTTAAAAAGAAGGTTTCCGAAAAGACCGCCAAGGTAGGCTCTGTCTGCACTGCTGTTATAACAGCCTTTGCGGCAGGCTCAATGATAATCAGCGCTGCAAATATTACCGAACTCCGAATTTTAAAATACGCCGAGGGAGCGGCAACGGCGGCTTACATCATTTCATTTGCAGTATTTTTACTTATACTTCCCTTTGAGGCTAATAAAAAAGCAAAGCTGTTTTTTATTTTCGGAAGCACAGGATGTTTGATTGCTCCGCTTTTTATAGTAACCCCTATCGGCAGCAGATGCTTTTTTGCCCCGTATGTAATGATGATTTATCTCGGAATGGAGCTCTACGGTTGTTTTGAAAATGATATAAAAGCAAAATGCGCCGAAATTTCAAAAGCGGCGGCGGTCGCGGCATCTGTTGGATTGATTTATCTTTTCTGCATCTACGGCACTATTACGATTTGCAATAACGATAGAATCGAAAAAGCGCAGGCAGACGCAAAAAGCGGCAGCTCCCCCGTTCAGATAGAGGAACTGCCGTATAAAAAGTATTTATGGTGCTCAGACGTTAAAGATGAAATCTGGGCGCAAAGATTCAAGCTGTTTTACGATATAGACGAAAGCACGGAAATCGAACAGATTGCGTACAAACAAAAAACGCAGCGTTAAACGTATCCCATGCTATCTTTTTCCAAAAACGGCTATTGCTATAACAAGGTCGATAACGAACATAAAAAGCGATACTATTCCCGCGACAAGAGATTTTTTGTTGCGGGATATTGTTTCGGCGCTCATTTCGGCGTTTTTGGCTTTGAGCACAAGCGGAACGGTAATGCCGATTGCTCCCAACGCGGGGCATATGCCTATTGTGCAGACGCCGATTATTGCCGTTGTGAAAGCAAGGCGTGAAAGTTTGTCTATAATATTATCGTTTTTATTTGCCATTTTCTTCCTCCGATACAGAATCATTGATGATTCCGTATTTTTTATTTATTCTGTTCAGCTTTTTAACAAAAGGCTCGCCCGCAAGAAACAATATAAGCGCCGTTGCTCCGGCAAAGGCGGCATTAAACGGCACACCGCTTGCATATATTGCCAAAACAGACGAAACGCTGAAATCCGTTACCATAAGAAAAACGGAACTCAAATCAACAATCAAGCCGTAAATAACAAAAGTAATAATAAAACCTATAACAGTAAGGTTGATTCTTTTTGGCTTAACTTTTTCAAATATAATTCCCGCCGCGAAACCCACAAGACCGAGCGCCACCATCTGAAACGGAGTCCATAGCCCCTGGGCAAATAAAAAGTTGGAGATAAACGCGGAAAAAGCGCCAATCAAACATCCGCGCGACGCGCCGAGGCAGGCGGCTCCCGCAATCACAACAGCCGCAATCGGCTTGAATTGCGGAACAAGATAAAACACTGCTCTTGAAGCAACAGCGAGCGCCGTGATCACCGCAAGCAGCGCCATCTCGCGCGCTGAACGCGCCGATTTTTCAAAGCCTATAAAAACAGGCAGCAATAATATAACGATAATCAGAGCCGCCATAATATAATATGAAACGCTGTCTGAAAACAAAACTAACCAAAACACAGTGAGCACAGCGGAAATAATTAATAAAGAAAGCGATACAGCTTTACCGTTTATCCTCATAGGTTCACCTCTGTATCGTCAACAGAAACCGCTTTACCGTCCGTAAGCCTTGACAATGATGTAGTGTAAACGGAAAGTCTTGAAAAGAATTCTCTTCGCGGAGCGCTTGCGGCTATTTTTCCGTTAAATAAAAATGAAACGTTATCTGCATATCTTCCCGCAAATTCCAAATCGTGGGTAACGAGCACAACGGTTTTTCCCAAAGCGCAAAGCGATTTCAGCATGGCAGCAAATTTCTTTTTAAAAACCGCGTCCGCGCTCTGAGTGGGTTCATCAAGCAAAAGTATATCGGCGCCGAGAGAAAAAATTTTTGCAAGCGCAAGGCGCTGCGCCTCTCCGCCGCTTAAATCAAACGGATTTCTGTCTTTGAGATGCTCAATCCCGAATTGCTCTCGCACATCGCGCCGCGGTATTTCCGCAGAAACGGAATCAAGTAAAAACATTGTGTAAACGTTCTGAGGCATATAAGCCGTTTTTCCGACTGATTTAATTTTACCCGAATAGCATTTCAAAACACCCGCAAGGCACTTCAGCAGCGTTGTTTTTCCGCTGCCGTTTGCTCCGATTACAGCGTTTATTTTGCCTTTTTCCGCCCTGTAATTCAGTGAAAAGAAAATATCGGGCAATCCCTTTTTATATGCAAACGATATACCCCGTGCGGAAAGCGCGGAATCGCCGCCGCAAACAGGCTCGGCATCCTTGATTTTAATTTCTCCCGAAAGACTTTTAGCCGTTGAAAATTCTATTGGATTTTCTTTAATAGCCAAAGTATAAGGCGGCAGAATTTCTATCATTTCACTTCGGCTTTTAATAAGATAATCGGCAGTCTGCTCAGGAGTTCCGAAAAACACGGATTTTCCGCCGTCAAGCACAAGAACTTTATCGGCGGCATTCAGCAAATCGTCTATTCTATGCTCGCTTATAAGCACAGTTATGCCGCATTCCATGTTTAATCTCAAAACGGCATTTACAAACTGCCGCGCCGATACAGGATCAAGCTGTGAAGCAGGCTCGTCAAGCAGCAGTATATCGGGTTTCGCCGTCATAACCGCGGCAAGTGAAAGCAGCCGCTTTGTTCCGCCGGACAGCTTGTCTGTTTTTTTATTTATAATGGAATTCAGATTAAAATAACTTGCGGTTTCGGCTGTTTTCAGCGCAATATCTCCGCTATCGCGCCCCTCGTTTTCAAGCGTAAACGCAAGCTCGCCCATAACCGTATCGGTAATTATATTGCTCTCGGTGTTTTGGTTAACAAATCCCGTTCTGCACTCTTCAAGAGCGATTTTCCCTTCGCAAACACCGTATGGGGCAATCTCTTTTTTGAGCAGGCGCAAAAGAGTTGATTTTCCGCTGCCGGATTTTCCGATAACAAGGCAGATTTCACCTCTTTGCAGCTTAAAGCTCACTCCGTTCAGGGCGTATTCTGAGCCGGAGGAATAAGAGAATTTTAAATTTTCGATTTCAAGTAAAGCCATCTGGCGTCCTCCGTTAAATCAGTTAAAAGCGGTATTGTGGATAGCAGAAGAAAAGCGGAAGGGGCTGTAATTCCTAAATTATTAAATTCAATAACGGGATTACACGAAAATTCAAATTTGCCCGCCGCCGCAGAGTAAACGCAGAAAATAAAAAGCACAGCAATTAAAATCAGCGCGGCGCAGTCCGCCGCCTTAAAAGAATATGCCGAATATGCTTTTCTTTTTTTTGAGCCGTATCCTCTCGCTCTCATCGCGTCGGCAGTTTCAATGCTCTTTTCAAGGCTTATAGAAACGAGGGCGGAAAAACGCCTTATTGCGCTTTTAAGCCCCGATGTATCCTCTCCCATTCCCGTTTGAGCCTCTTTAATCTCATCGGCGGTTCTTTTCATAAGAGGTATAAATCGTATTGTCATTGAAAACAAAAGCACCGTATTCGGGATAATCGCGCCGAAAAGCGCCATAAATTTTTCGGTTGTAATAACAGCATTATAAGCTGAAAACCACATAACGGCATCGGCAACTGTGAGTCCTGCGCAGAGTCCGTATATAAGGCACTCTAATGTAAAGTTAATTCCCTTTACACTAAACAGCACCGTAACACCGTAGCGGCAAAACAGCATATTAAACACACCCGCAAAAAGTATTATCGGAATAATAAATTTGAAAAGAAAATTAAATATTTCTTTGCCGTTTAGCTTTAATAGATATAAAAAAGAGCAGACAAAAGATATTCCGAGAAAAACCGGGTTCACAAACATAAGAGTAACAATAACGACAAACATAAAAAAGAGGAAACAGACAGCGGGATGGAATTTAGAAAATCTGTCCATTTTAATTCACATAGCCTTTCCAGCCACAAATAGCATTTTAAATCACAATAACCCTTTCTGTGGCC
>CANRMJ010000012.1 GCA_947631705.1 uncultured Clostridia bacterium | reverse complement strand
GCCGTGTATGGCAATGTTCAATGAATGGTTAAAGCAGCTTTTTGCCGAAAGCGAGGGCAAGGACGGAAAAGGTCTTTATCCCGTTTCCTGCATTTTTTCAACCGATTTACATTCGGTCGGTCAGTATATTCAGGAAAGCGGCGGTGATTTGATGTTTGAGACGTGTCTTAAATTCAACAAGCCGCTTGACGATTTCACGATTACCGAGCAAGAGGGAAATATAGACGGTCTTAATTTTCTTGCAGGCAAAACGATGAGCCTTGTAAATGAGAAAGCAAGGCAGGGCACTCTGCTTGCGCACACGGAAGGCGGAGTTGCGAATCTCATTGTTGAATCCGAGGAAATCACTGCCGAATGTATAGGCTATATGATTTATTTCTTTGAAATGGCTTGCGCCGTATCGGGCTATATCCTTGGCGTAAATCCTTTTAATCAGCCGGGTGTTGAAAGCTATAAAAAGAATATGTTTGCTCTTCTCGGCAAACCGGGTTATGAAAGTGAAAAAGAAAAACTTGAAAAAGAGCTTGGCATATGCTAAAATTAAATTGAAATAAACCTTGGAGGATTCTTAAATGATTAAACTTATTATCGGAAATAAAGGCTCTGGTAAAACAAAAAAGCTTATAGACATGGTTAATTCATGCGTTGAAAATTCAGACGGTAACGTTGTTTGCATAGAAAAAGAGCCAAAGCTCACCTATGATGTATCCTCAAAAGCAAGACTTCTTGAAACGGATACATACAGAGTAAGCGGCTGTAAGGCATTTTACGGCTTTCTTGCCGGTATATGCGCAGGCAATTACGATGTAACGGATATTCTTGTAGACGCAACGTTTAAAATTGTCGGAAGAGAATATGAAAAGCTCCCGCAGTTTTTTGAAATGCTCTCCGAGCTTTCAGATGCGGCAGACGTTGATTTCACGTTTACTATCAGTTGCGATAAGGAAGATTTACCCGTTGAAGTTTTTGATTATTGCGAGGAAGTATAATTAAATGTTTATTCGGCGTGCGGTATCTCCTCGGTTCTGCACGCCTTTTTTATTGAATTTTCTATTGACAAACTTTCTTCTTATCTATATAATACTAAAAGTGCAGGATGAGGCAGCTGTATGAAAATAGACCTTACAAACCTTTTAAACGGCGGCGGAGACGCGGTTTCCGTTGACTGTTCATTTGATTTCAGCGATTTTGTTTACGGAGTTTATAACCCCATTCAAAACGGAGTTTTTGTAAAGGGTTCTGTTTATGAAAAAGCCGGAATTGTGTATCTTGACGCTAAGGTTTCATTTGAATTTTTCGGTGTTTGCGATCGCTGCGCCGATGATTTCAAAAAAGAATACAGCTTTGATTTGTTAAGAATACTTGTTCAGGAGCTTGCAAATGATTCGGATTCCGATGATTACATAGTTGTAAAAAACGGAACGCTTGATTTAGACGAGCTTATCAAGGAAGAAATAGAATTATTTTTGCCCGCAAAGATTCTTTGCAGAGACGATTGCAAGGGAATATGCCCAACCTGCGGTAAAAATTTAAATTATGAAAAATGCACCTGTAAAAAGCAAACAGATCCGCGTATGGCGGCGCTTTTGCAGTTGCTTGATGAAGATTAAACAATTCATTTTGAATAAAGGAGGCTATAAAAATGGCAGTACCGGCAAGAAGAACATCATCGGCAAGAAGAGATAAAAGACGTTCAAGCGTTTGGAAATTAAGCGCGCCCACACTTGTAAAATGTCCTAACTGCTCGGCTTACACCGTTCCTCACAGGGTGTGCGGCTCATGCGGTTATTACAACGGCAAGGAAGTTGTTTCAAAAGAGGATTAATCAGATTCAAGATGAAAAGCGGGCATTTCTGTCCGCCTTTCTTATTATAAGGATGAAGTTTTATGAGCAGACCCGTTGTAGCCGTTGTTGGCAGACCAAATGTGGGTAAATCAACACTTTTTAATAAATTGACAGGAACAAGGCTCTCAATAGTAGACGATACGCCGGGCGTTACACGAGACAGAATATACGGTGAATGCGAATGGCTTAATCACACTTTTCTGCTTGTTGATACAGGCGGTCTTGAACCAAACTCCAGCGACATTCTGTTAAGCAGCATGAGAGAGCAAACGGAAATTGCCATAGACGCGGCAGACGTTATTTTATTTGTAACAGATTTAACAAGCGGTGTTGTTTCGTCTGATTATGAAGTTGCGTCTATGCTTCAAAAATGCGGCAAGCCTGTTATTCTCTGCGTTAATAAAAGTGACAGTATCGGAGCTCCTCCGCCGGAATTATATGAGTTTTATAATCTCGGAATCGGAGATCCGTTTCCTGTTTCTTCTGTTCACGGTCACGGTACCGGCGATTTGCTTGATGCGATTATTAAGTATCTGCCCGAAAGTGATCCCGATGAAAATGACGATGAGGAAATTATTAATGTTGCCGTAATCGGAAAACCTAATGTGGGCAAATCTTCGCTTGTTAACAAAATCAGCGGTGAAAACAGAGCGATAGTATCCGATATTGCCGGCACAACAAGGGATTCTATAGATTCGCTTGTTGAAAATTCTTTCGGAAAATTTAATATTATAGATACGGCTGGTATAAGGCGCAAGAGCCGCGTTAACGACGCAATTGAAAGGTTCAGCGTTTTAAGAGCCCGTATGGCAGTTGAAAGGGCAAATGTATGCGTTATCATGATTGACGCCTGTGAGGGATTTACAGAACAGGATTCAAAAATAGCGGGAATTGCCATTGAACAGGGCAAGGCGTGTATTATTGCCGTTAACAAATGGGACGCTGTTGACAAGAACGGCTCAACAATGGCGGAATTTCGCAAAAAGCTTGCAGTTGATTTTTCCTTTATGAGCTATGCTCCCGTTGTGTTTATTTCGGCAAAAACAGGGCAGAGGATTGATTCTCTGTTTGAAATGATTGCACACGTTCATTCTCAGAATTCAATGAGGATTCCCACGGGACGCCTCAATGAAATGCTTGCCGAAGCAACCGCAAGGGTTCAACCTCCGACAGATAAGGGTAAGAGGCTTAAAATTTATTATATGACGCAGGCGTCCACAAGACCTCCGACTTTTGTTTTTTTTGTTAACAATTCCGAGTTGTTTCACTTTTCATACCAACGTTATCTTGAAAATCAAATAAGAGAAGTTTTTGCACTTGACTCAACCCCAATAAAGTTTATTATAAGAGAAAGGGGAGAGGGTAAATAGTGACTGTTTTTAAGTTCATTGCGGCAGCGCTTATTTCTTATCTTCTCGGAAGTCTTAATTTTTCGATTATCGTTTCACGTAAACTTGCTAAAAGAGATATAAGAGAATACGGCAGCGGAAACGCAGGGGCAACAAATATGCTCAGAACCTACGGCAAAAAATTTGCCGTGCTCACTATGATAGGTGATATTTTAAAAGTTGCGCTGGCTATTATGATAGCTTTTCTGATTTTCGGAGAACCTGTCAAAATGATTTTCAGCTTCGGTGAAAATGATTCGGCAATCACGCTTACGCTTTATAAAGCTTTTTCGGGCTTTTTTTGCGTTCTTGGCCATATTTTTCCGCTCTACTTTAATTACAGAGGAGGAAAGGGAGTCGCGGCGTGCACGGGGATGGTTATTCTTGTTGACTGGCGCATCGCGCTGATACTTTTTGTTATCTTTGTTATTACTGTTCTTATTTCAAAATGGATAAGTCTTGGCTCCATAGTGATTGCGCTGTTTTTTCCTATTTTGATTTTTGCTTTCCACAGAAGTTTAATTTTAACCGCTGTTTCTTTGTTGTTTACAGCGATTGTTGTTATTGCTCACAGAGAAAACATTAAGAGAATTTTAAACGGAACCGAAAATAAAATAAGTTTTAAAGGTAAATAGAACGGAGGTGCTGTTTTGAAGGAAAAGTATGAAAAACCAACCGTTGAACTTGTTGATTTTAAGTTTGAAGATGTTGTAACAACAAGTAAGATAGGCACAACGCCTTCCGGCTGGGTAGATAAGTGGTATTAATAATATTCTTTACACACCGGCAGACTTTGAGAAATGGTATTGCGGAGTTGCCGATAAGTGAAAATGCGAAAAGTCGCTTGAATTCGATGTTCAAGCGACTTTTCGCAATACAAAAATCAATTATATCAACAGTCTGAGAGCGGGTTTGCCCGCTCTTTTCTGTTTCACAGCACGATCAATTCCTTATTTACTGTTGAAATATTTTCGTTCCCGTTTTCCGTTACGATGCAAACATCTTCAATCCTTATTCCGAATTTTTTCGGAATATATATTCCGGGTTCTATTGAGGTTACGTTGCCCGTCTCAAAAGTATCATTACTCTTAGGAGACGCGTTGTATCCCTCGTGAATATCAAGGCCAACTCCGTGACCGAGAGAGTGCCTAAAATATCTGCCCATATTTTTTTCTTCAAGCACATCGTATGCGGCTTTATAAACTTCCGAGCACTTAACTCCGCTTTTAAGCGCCGCTATTCCCGCCAACTGCGCCTTCAAAACAAGATAATACATTTCTCTCATTTCATCTGTTGCTCCGCCAATGGCAACCGTGCGCGTCATATCCGAATGATATCCCTTATATGTTGCCCCGAAATCAAAAAGTACGAAATCGCCGTTTTTTATTATCTTGTTTGTCGGTGTGCCGTGGGGAAGTGAAGTGTGCTCGCCGGTAAGAAGTATCGTTGCAAAAGAAACGCCTTCCGAACCGTTTTGAGCCATCAGATAATCAAAATAAGCCTGTAATTCTTTTTCGCTTTTTCCGGCGCGAACGTGATTCAGCAGCTCAAGAAAGCTTTTCTCTGCAATCTCGTTTGATTTCTTCATAAGTTTTGTTTCTTCTGCCGATTTAACATTTCTTATTTTCATCAAGGAGTCGTCTATGCCGATAAATTCACAGCCGGTTGCCTCCTTGTATGATGTGTAAGATAAAAGAGAAATTGTTTTATTCTCAAAAGCAATTTTTTTAACATTGTGCTTTTTGCAAAGCTCGGCAATTTTTTCCGTAAATTTTCCTGTGATTTCGATTACATTAAGACCCGTTGATTTTGCGTGCTCCTCCGCTGTTTCCGTATATCTTGAATCAACAATATGATAAGAAACTCCGCTTTTTAAAACGAAAACCGCGCCTTCGCTCGGCGAAAAATCGCAAAGGTAGTGCATATTGCTTTCATTAAGCAGCAAAAGCGCGTCTGCGCCGATATCTTTAATTAATTTTGTTATTTTATCAAATTTCATTTTATCACCGATTTTATTATAATTTTTAATACTGCTGTTGTCAAATTATGGTTGACTTTGCGTTTCGGTTATGATAACTTATTTGTATCAAATCAGAGGGGTAAGTATTTTATGGAAAAATATCTTATAAATCCTAATCAGAAAATCAGTAAAATCAATAAAGATATATATGGCCATTTCGCCGAGCATCTCGGCAGATGCATATATAACGGTGTTTATGTCGGCGAAAATTCCTCTATTCCGAATGTGAACGGAATGAGAACCGACGTTGTGAACGCTTTAAAAGAAATGGGAATACCCGTTCTTCGCTGGCCGGGCGGTTGCTTTGCCGATGAATATCATTGGAAAGACGGAATCGGTCCTAAGGAAACAAGAAAGAAAATGGTAAACACCAACTGGGGCGGTGTTGTTGAAGACAATTCATTCGGCACACATGAATATTTTGAGCTTTGCCGTCAGCTCGGCTGCGATACATATATAAACGGAAATGTTGGTTCCGCCTCTGTTCAGGAAATGAATGAATGGATTGAATATATGACGTTTGACGGAATTTCGCCTATGGCTGAATTGCGCAAGGCAAACGGAGCCGAAAAGCCCTGGAAAGTTAAATATTTCGGTGTTGGCAATGAAAGCTGGGGCTGCGGCGGAAATATGGATCCCGAATACTATGGATGCCTTTTTAAGAGATACAATACGTTCGTTCGCGATTATGACTCAAACAACAGAATTTTGCGCATTGCCTGCGGTCCCAATGTGGACGATTACCACTGGACTCGTGAGATTATGGTTAAAGTTAAACATAAGGCGCAGGGCATTTCTCTGCATTACTACACGATTCCCACGGGTGAATGGAATCACAAGGGTTCATCAACGGATTTTGACGTTAAAGAATACAATTCAACAATATGTAAGGCATATAGAATGGAAGAGCTTATAAAAAATCATCTTGCCGTTATGGATTCTGTCAATCCGCAGAAATGGGTTAAGCTGATTGTTGATGAGTGGGGAACATGGTATGATGTTGAGCCCGGCACGAATCCCGGATTTCTTTATCAGCAAAACACTATGCGCGACGCTATCGTCGCGGGTCTTACGCTCAACATCTTTAATAAACATTCCGACAGGATTATGATGGCGAATATTGCGCAAACAGTAAATGTTTTGCAGTCTGTTGTTCTTACCGAGGGAGAAAAGATGATACTCACTCCCACATATCATGTTTTCAAAATGTATAAGGATCACCAGGAAAACACACTTATTGGTTCGTATATAACTACCGATGAAATCGAATCAAAAAATGATAAATCGAGTTTTCCGCAGCTTGTTGAATCCGCCTCAATAGACGAAAACGGAGTGATTTATTCCACAATTACAAACACATCCGCCGTGAAAGCTTCTAAAATAAAATGTCAGATTGCGGACACACGAGTTAAAAGCGTTAAAGCTGAAATTTTGACCGGCGATATTCACGATAAAAATGATTTTGATAATACCGATACGGTTAAAACCGTAGAATTTAACGATTTCAGAATTCTGAGAGACGGTTTCACCGCAACTATTCCCGCTTGCTCTGTTGTTAAATTCACTATTGAAAAATAATGGAGCATATTTGTAAAAAGTGTCTGTTGCTTGAGGCAGGAAACAGAGGCGCGCATGAAAAAATCAGAGAGTTGATTGATGATATAGACGATGATTTGAGGGCAAACGATTTACTTTACAATAAACGAATTTCAATTTGCCAAAATTGCGAATCGCTTATCAGCGGAATGTGTCTGAAATGCGGCTGCTATGTTGAACTCAGAGCGGCATATAAAAATAAAAGCTGCCCGAATTACGGCAGCGAAAAATGGTAAAACCAAGCGCACCGATTATAAATTATCGGTGCCTTGTTTATTTTTTCCCATATATGCCAATAATATTCATATGAAAAAGCTGTTGAATTTAAAAAAACTTGACTTTTGGTATATGAAAAAGCCGCTTATTTATCTGTCTGTAATATCTGCAGTTACTTATATTCTCAAACTTTCCGGCTTTCCTGTGGCAGATGATATTTTTTTAGGCGCTTTTATCATTATTGTTTTTGTATCAGTATTAAAGCACATAAAAAATAAATATTATAAAATTACCGCCGCTGTTTTGCTCTTTATTGCAATAATATTATATCTCAATATCTACAACGATTTTGTTGAATTTCTTGCGGAAAAATGCAAGGAAAACGGAATACTTTTCGGATTTGTAAACCCGCTTTTCAATACGGCAGGGCTGACGGATTTAGAGAATTTAATATATCACACATCATACGGCGGGGCTAAATTCATTAACGGAAAAATTGTTTCAGGCGCGGCGGATATATTTATTGAAAACGCGGGAGCCGCGGAAACATACGCTTATCTCAGCGGCAGATATATCGCCATACTGGCTTCGTTCGGAATTGCCCTTTCCGAAAGAGAAAACAGGGGTGCGTTTCTCTTTTCGGCTCTGTTTTCATTTCTTACGGGAAATCTAACTCCTTATCTCCTTATGCTTTTTCTTTTAAGCACACCCGATTATTTCATATTTCTGCTATTTCATTTTTTCGCATTTTTTGCGGCAAATTTTGCGCAGATTAGGAGCGGTTTTGGCGTTAACGCATCTGTTTTTGAACTTTTCGCATATTCAAATAATTACGTTTACACTCTTGTCGTGGGAATTTTTCTTTCAGCCGTTTCGTATTATATTGCGCGCCTTGTAAAAGAAAAGAGAAAATGGTATGATAAACGCGGTGATAGTAATGAACGTGAGGGAAGAGCTGTTTAATAACCGTGATTTAAAGTATAGGGAATTTCATAAAAAATTAATTCCCGGTGTAAATGAAAATAAAATTATAGGCGTTAGGCTGCCTGTGCTTCGTAAAATAGGAAAGTCGCTTAAAAACAGCGACTTTCAGTGGGAATATTATGAGGAAGTAATGCTTCACGGGTTTTATATCGGATACGCAAAACTTTCTTTTGAAGAAAGACTTAATCTTCTTGATGAGTTTGTGCCGAGAATAGATAACTGGGCGGTTTGCGACTGTGTTTCGTCAACTCTTAAATTTATAGAAAACAATAAAAATGAATTTTTGAAATATTTAAAAAAATATATGTATTCCAACAGGGAATATGAATTAAGGTTTGTGTCTGTGATTCTTATGGATTATTACCTTGATGATAAATATTTTGATATTTCGCTTGACTATCTTAAAAACATTAAAAGTGATTTTTATTACGTCAATATGGCTGTTGCCTGGGCGCTTTCCAACGCTTTTGTTAAGAACAGAGAAAAGGTGCTTTCTGTTCTTGAAAGCGGCTGCCTAAGCAGGGAGATAAATAATATGACTGTTTCAAAAATAAGAGACAGCTTCAGAGTAGATGATGAAACGAAAGAGTATCTGAAAAAGTTAAAACGCTGAATGTTTGTTATTTTCATCAGGATTAGGAATCGAATCCGCGGTGCCGTAGAGCTTTATGTCTTTTCTTTCCTTGTTTTCCTGCGGTTTGTCAAGAATTACATCAAGAATATATTTGTATTTTTTGAGTGTGAAATCAGGATACTTTTTGCGAATTCTTTTTATGATGGAATTTTCATGTGAAAGCCTGTTGGTTAAATCCTTCACTATTTCTTTTTCCTTCGCGTTTTTTATCAGCTCCTTGAGCGTTTCGTCCGTTATATCAAATCCTTTTTGAGCATTTGAAATTACAGATGACTGAATAATTTTTAATGCTTGAACAACATTTTTTAAATCCGAAACAGTAAGGCATAAATCCATTATTGTAACCGTATAAAGAATAAAGCAAATTATGTAAAGCGCAGTTACGGGTATCGCGTCGGTAAACCTTATAACAAAGGGCTGAAAAACTTTAAGAATCAGCACCGAGCCCGCTCCGAAAGTAAGCAGTCCGTTAAGGTAAACTCTGCCTTTTATGTTGAATCTTCTTGAGGAATAATCCCACCACATTGCGTGAAATAATTTTTCCAGCAAAAAATGTGTGATATATTCAAGCGTTCCGCAAACGAGCAAACCGTAGATGAAGATAAGAAAAATATTTGTTATTCTGCCATAAAACAGTGCGGTCAATAAAACGGCTCCTGTTCCGTATATTGGGCAAAACGGACCGAAAAGGAACCCACGCTTAACAAATTTTTTGTCCCTTATAACATAGAGCAGGGTTTCCATAATCCACCCTGCAATACTGTATATTTCAAACCAGAAAAAATATCTGCATATTGTTTCAGCCATTGTTTTCGCTCCGTTCTATTATTTCGTTATATATCGGCAAAAAGTATTTTGAAAGACCTGTTAAATCCATATTTGCGCAATGTTTGTCGCATACAGTCAGAATAAAACCGCCGGTCGTTCTCGGAGTTTTCGCAAGCGGCCACATATGATGTAAAATCATTTCCTTTTGCATATCGGATAATCTTCCGAAATATTTTTCTGCGTTTCTTACTGCCTCTTTCGGGTGATACCACGCGTGCATTTCCCCGTGCTTTGTGGTATGCCAGTCATATAAATAAAAATCGTGCAGCAATGCGGCACGCGTAATACTTTTGTAGTCAAGACCAAGTGCTTTTGATATTCTGAAAACTTTGAATGAAACATAAACACTGTGAAAATGAGTGTCTATTTTTCCGTGGTGAGGATAATTTTTCATTTCCTTCACTTTTTCATGACTAAGCAAATCTTCCACAGTTGCGCAATATTCAATTATATTCTGTTCTTTTCCTAATTTTTTCATATCAGTAAAATATCACAGTTTCATGTGTTTTTCAATGAAAATCAGATTGTTTAAGATATTATTAATAAGTTTTCGGATTACAAGTTTGATATACGCAGCAAAACGGCGGCTAGTGCCTTTTTTGGACAAAGCCGCCGTTATTTTATAAAATTTTCCGCTGTTATTTAATTATGTGTTTTGAGTTTTTCGGCAAGCATTCTTGAAACCTTGTAGACATCGCCGCAACCGAGCGTTATTACAAGATCTCCGCTTTCGCAGTTTTCGGCGAGATAATCCGCAATATCGGCAAGACTGTCTATTTGAATACAGTTAGGAATTTTAGATGACAAATCAGACGCTTTAATTCCTATTTCATTAATCTCTCTTCCGCCCATAATTTCCGAAACAATGCATTTGTCGGCAATCTGAAGAACACGCGCAAAATCGTTGAGCAGATTTGCCGTTCTTGAAAATGTAAACGGCTGGTGAACTGCCCAAACACGTTTATATCCCATTTTCATTGCGGCATTTAAAGTCACTTCAATTTCCTTTGGATGATGAGCATAATCATCTACCAGCGTTATTCCGTTATATTCTCCGCAGATTTCAAATCTTCTGCCGGCTCCCTTAAAGTTTTTGAGCGCGCTGCATATGCTGTTCGTTTTTGCACCGCTGATATATGATGCGGCAAAAGCGGCAAGAGAGTTTAAAATATTGTGCCCGCCGGGGACAGAGAGCTCAACGTGCGCAAGAAATTCTCCGTTATGATACACATCATATTCCGAGCTAAAGCCGCCCGGCAAAGTGATATTTTTTGCCGACCATTCGCATTCGTCCGTTGTGCCGAAAGAAACAAGCTTTTTGCCGCTGATGCCTTTGAGCATATCTACGGTGTTTTTATCATCAGCGTTATAAATAATAGTTTTTGTCGTTTTTTCGCAGAATTCCCTAAATGACTTTTTAATGTTTTCAAGATTGCCGAAAAAATCAAGATGATCTTCATCTATATTCAGAACAACCGCCATATCGGAATTCATATGAAGAAACGTGTTGTTGAACTCGCACGCCTCGCAAACAAAATTTTGGCTTTTTCCAAAACGCCCGTATGCGTTGATTGCCGCAAGTTTTCCGCCGATAACTGCGCTTGGGTCAAGACCCGCTTCAAGCAGAATTTGTGTAGTCATGGAAGAAGTGGTGGTTTTACCGTGTGTTCCGCAAATTCCTATGCAGTTTGAAAAAATTCTGCTCATAGCGCCCAAAAGCTCCGCTCTTTCAAAGGTCGGCAGGTTTGCTTTTGCATATTCAAGCTCATCGTTTCCTTTAAGAATGGCGTTTGTATATATAACAAGCTCAACATTCTCATCAATATTTTCTTTTGACTGACCGAGAAAAACCTTTGCCCCCTCTTTTTCAATTTTACGAAAAGTTTCCGTGTCGTTGTTATCTGAGCCGGAAACGTCATAGCCGAGTGACAGGAGAATTTCGGCAAGCGGACACATTCCCGCGCCCCCGATTCCGATAAAGTGTATTCTTTTGGATTCTTTAAGCAATGTATCTATGTCTTTCAAGAGATAGCCTCCAAATAATCAGTTTTAATTATTATACTACTTTTATTTCAAAAAATAAACAACAAACTCCGTTAACAATGAAAAAAATTAAGCATAGTATGGATTGAAACTGAGGTGTCTATATGAAACTTAAAAAATTTGCCGTTCCGTTTAATGAAGATAAGCGAATGGATTATGCTAAGGAATATCTTGAAAATAACGGTTTTGAATATACAAAATCGACTGATGATGCTGATTTTATACTTTTGCCTGTTCCCGTAAAAAAACATATGCTTGCCGGATTGGATAACAAGGTGCTTTTTTACGGCATGGGTGATTACAAAAACGGCTATGATTATATGAAATATGAAAGCTACGTTCTTAAAAACGCTTTTTTAACCGCCGAGGGGGCAGTGACCCTTTTGGAGGAGAACACTCTTTTTTCGCTTTTTAAATCAAAAATACTTATAATCGGATACGGAAGGATCGGAAAGGCTCTTCACAAAATTTTGAGCTCATACGGTGCTGAAATAACCGTTTGTTCAAGAAGTAAGGAGTCTGAGGCAAACTCGGTTTTCAACGGAGCGCATCATATTAAATTTGAAGATTTAAGATTTGATAACAATTCAGATATAATTATAAACACCGTTCCTCATACGGTACTTACAAAGCCTGAGCTTTCCGCTGTGAGAAAAGACGCGGTAATCCTTGATTTGGCGTCTTTCCCGGGCGGAATAGATACTCTGTGCGCAGACAGCATGGGACTGACCGTTATAAACGGCAGAGCCATGCCCTCAAAATATACTGTGAAAACTGCGGGCTTTATAATCGGAGAGGCGGTAGCGGATATAATTGAGGAGGAATTTATTTGAAAATCGGATATGCATTAACAGGCTCTTTCTGCACCTTTTCAAAATCAATTGAAGCGTTGAAAGAGCTTGTTTTAAAGGGATACGACGTGTATCCAATAATGAGTGAAAACGCATACAACACCGATACGCGTTTCGGTGACGCAAAGGATATTCAGGACGAAATCATTTCAATAACGGGGCACAGTATAATTCATAAAATCGAGCAGGCGGAACCTATTGGTCCGAAAAAGCTTTTTGATATTTTATGCATAGTGCCGTGCACGGGCAATACGCTTGCAAAGCTCGCAAACGGCATAGCGGATACTTCCGTAACTATGGCGGCAAAAAGCCATTTGAGAAATTCAAGACCCGTGATAATAGGCGTTTCAACAAACGATGCATTGGGTGTTGCCGCAAAAAACATAGGCAGCCTGCTGAATTATAAGAATTATTATTTTGTTCCGTTCGGAATGGACGATTGTATTCACAAAACCAAGTCTATGGTATGTGATTTTACACTTGTGGCGGACACGGTAAGTAAGGTTGAAAACGGCGAGGAAATATTGAAAAAAATATTTTAAAATGCTGTTGACATTTGCGTGTAATTTGATATATTTAATTTATTAATGTATATGAGCTTTCATAACATTAAAATCGGGTTACAAAGAGGAAGTGCATAATTGGAAAAATTAATTGACTTAAAGGATATCACCGTTAAGTACGGTGACAATGTTGTGTTGGATAAACTGAATCTTTATATAAACGAAAAAGAGTTTATAACGCTGCTTGGACCTTCAGGTTGCGGAAAAACAACCACACTTCGCTGTATCGCAGGCTTTATAGAGCCGGATAGCGGAGAAGTTATTTTTGAAGGTAAAGTTATAAATAATGTTCCGCCTCACAAACGTAAGGTCAACACTATTTTTCAGCGTTATGCTCTTTTTTCTCATCTTAACGTTTATGAAAATATTGCTTTCGGTCCCGAAATTCAAAAAATGCCTAAGGCGGAAATCAGAAAAACGGTTGCCGAAATGCTTGAACTTGTTAACCTCAAAGGCTTTGAAAAAAGAAGTATAGACAGCTTATCGGGCGGTCAGCAGCAACGAGTTGCCATCGCGCGGGCGCTTGCAAACAAGCCTCGTGTGCTGCTGCTGGACGAACCTCTCGGCGCTCTTGATTTGAAGCTGCGCAAGGATATGCAGAAAGAACTCAAAGCAATTCAAAAAAGACTCGGTATCACATTTATTTATGTTACGCACGATCAGGAAGAGGCGCTTTCAATGAGCGATACCGTTGTTGTTATGGACAAAGGCAAGATTCAGCAGATAGGCACTCCCGAGGGTATCTATAACGAGCCTGTAAACGCTTTTGTTGCCGATTTCATCGGCGAATCAAATATAGTTGACGCTGTTATGATAAAGGATTATCTTGTCAGATTTCAGGGCGTTGCATTTGATTGCTTAGACAGCGGATTTTCTCCTAATGAATCGGTTGACGCTGTTGTCAGGCCGGAGGATATAAAAATTTGCAAAGCCGGGGAGAAAGACTCGTTAACCGGCGTTATTACCGATGTTGTTTTTAAAGGCACTTTCTTTGAAACCTTTGTTGACGTTAACGGTTTTATATGGCTTATTCAAACAACGGAGTATCACAAGGTTGGAGAAACTATCGGTATGTATATTGACGCAGACGCCATTCATGTTATGAAACGCAGCGAATACAGCGGCGAATTCGGCGACTATTCGTCTTTCTCCGATGAGTTCGACCATATTAATGACGCCGATTATGACTGGGAGGCTGAAAATGAGCAGTAAACTTATGCGGACCCTTCTTGATAAGCCGTATTTGATTTGGTCGCTGCTCTTTATAATTGCTCCGCTTGTTATGGTGCTCTATTATGCGCTGACCGATTCAACGGGTGCGTTTTCTTTAAAATACGTTGAGGCAATACCAAGCTACACTTCTACTATTCTTCTTTCAATATTATACGGCGTTTTTGCAACGGCAATATGCTTTGTGCTCGGCTATCCCTTTGCCTATTTCATCTCCAAGGCAAAGCTCAACACACAGAGCACTATTGTTTTGCTTGTAATGTTGCCGATGTGGATGAATTTTCTTATAAGAACATATTCTTTGATGACTATTTTGGGCGATTCGGGAATTATTAACACGGTTCTTAACGCCTTGGGGCTTGAAAGCGCAAAGTTGATAAATACGGGCGGCGCTGTAATGCTCGGAATGGTTTATAATTTTCTTCCGTTTATGATTCTGCCCATCTACTCGGTTCTCAGCAAAATGGATCACTCGCTTATAGAGGCGGCGCAGGATCTTGGTTCAAACCGTTTTCAGGTTCTTAAAAGAGTGGTTTTTCCTCTTTCTCTTCCGGGAGTTTTAAGCGGAATTACCATGGTTTTTGTTCCGTGTGTTTCAACCTTCTATATAACGCAAAAGCTCGGCGGCGGTCAGATAGTGCTTATAGGTGACGTTATCGAAACACAATTCCAAAACGCAAATAATTATAATCTCGGAGCAAGCCTTTCGTTTGTTTTGATGGTTCTTATATTGATTTCACTTGGAATTATGAATTATTTCGGCGCTGACAATGAAAATGAAGGAGGGGTTATACTGTGAAAAAAGGTCTTTCTCACGGCTCACGCTTTTATATGGCTCTTATTTTCATATTTTTGTATTTGCCGATTATCGTTATGGCTTTGTTTTCTTTTAACTCCTCGTCAAGCACATATACTTTCAGCGGGTTTTCACTTAAATGGTGGATCGAGATGTTTCGGAACGAGGCCGCTATGCAAGCGCTGACAAACACGCTTGTTCTTGCGGTTGCAACTGCAATTTGTTCAACAATTCTCGGCACGCTTGCGTCCGTCGGTCTTTTTAACGCTAAAAACAAGCTCTACAAAAATTCAATGATGACCGTTACAAATATCCCGATGATGAATCCCGAAATTGTTACGGGCATCTCAATGATGCTTCTTTACGCATTCGCCGGCGCACTTGTAAACAAAACTGACGTTCTCGGTTTTTGGACGCTTCTTATAGCGCACATAACATTTTCTCTGCCATATGTTATTTTAAACGTTATGCCCAAGCTGAAACAGTTTGACATAAATGTGTATGAGGCGGCAGTCGATTTGGGATGCAAGCCACTTGCGGCGTTTTTTAAAGTGGTTATGCCGAATATCATTAGCGGAATAGTTACAGGTCTTGTAATGAGTTTTACTCTTTCGCTCGATGATTTTATTATTTCTTACTTTACAAACGGACCAAGCTATCAAACACTTCCCATTTATATTTTTTCACTTACAAAAAAAAGAGTAAAACCCGATATGTATGCTCTTTCAACGCTGATATTCGCGGTTATACTCGTTCTGCTGATAATAATGAATGTTGCGCAGTCTAAAACGAACAAAAAGGGTAAGGGTGCCGCAAGATGAAAAAAATATTGATTTTTCTTTTGAGCCTGCTTATGATTTTGTCTGTCTGCACAACCGCGTTTGCAGACACGGAAGAAGAAGTGTTTACTGATGAACAGATTGAATATTATGCGAATCTCGGACTTCAGGGCACGACTGTAAATGTTTACAACTGGGGTGAATATATTTCAGACGGAACAGAGGGCACAATGGACGTTGTTGCCGAATTTGAACGGCTTACGGGAGCAAAACTGAACTACACAAATTATGAATCAAATGAAAATATGTATTCAAAGCTTGCCGGAGGCGGAGTTTCCTATGATGTTATAGTTCCGAGCGATTATATGATAAGCAGACTCATTGACGAGGGAATGCTTGTTGAAATCAACTGGGAGAATGTTCCGAATCTCAAATATATCGCCGACGAATATCAGCATCTTTATTTTGATCCTGAACAGAAATATTCAATCTGCTATAATGTGGGAACAACTGTTTTGATATATAACACAAAACTTGTTGACGAGGTGCCCGACAGTTGGCGGATTTTGTGGGACGAAAAATATGACGGAAAAATTCTTATGTTCAACAATTCAAGAGACGCTTTCGGAATAGCCCAGGCAATTCTCGGTCAGAATTTCAACTCTGTTGATGAATCCGATTGGAATGACGCCGCAGATCTTCTTGCTGAGCAGAAGGATAAAACACACCCGATTTATGTTATGGACGAGATATTTAATCTGATGGAAAGCGGAGAATACGCGTTTGCCACTTATTATGCGGGAGACTATGTTCTTATGTCGGAAAACAATCCCGATCTTGCTTATTGTTTTCCAAAAGAGGGGCTGAATATTTTCTACGACGCTTTTTGTATTCCTACCTGTGTTCAGAATAAAAAGGGAGCGGAGGCTTTTATAAACTTTATGCAGGAGCCCCAGGTGGCTCTTGCCAATGCGGAATTTATTTATTATGCCTCTCCCAATCTTACGGTAATCAATAATGAAGAATATTCTCTTTACCAAAATGAAACCGTTTATCCTGAGGTTATGCCGGATGGTCAGTATTTTGAAAATTTGCCCCAAAATATTCTTGAATTGCAGGCTGATTTGTGGACAGGCGTTAAGAGCGGTCAGCTTTCGGCGCAAAGCGAGGAGCAGAACATGAAAATTTATATTGAATCCGGCATTCTTGCCGCCGCTGTTCTCTGCATTTCTGCCGTTAAGCTATTTTTGAATTATAAAAAGAAAAAAGCAGAGGATTTAAGCGATTTATATGAATGATGCCATACTTTTAGATGATTATGATGAAGGGCTTAACGAAACCGTTTCGTCATTAAGAAACGCGAAATGTGTTATTTTTGATTTAGACGGAACGCTTGTCAATACAATAGATGACTTGGCGCGCACCTGTGATTTCCTTTTAAAAAATGACGGTATTGAGCCTAAATGGAAGATAGAAGATTACACGCGTTTCGTCGGAAACGGCGCAAAAGTTCTTGTTGAAAGAGCATATGAAGGCACCCTTTCGGGTGAGGAATTGAATTTACGATATGAGCTTTTTAAGAAAAAGTATAATGAAATAAAGCTTGATAACGCATATATATACAGCGGCGTTAAAGAGCTTTGCCAAGCGTTAAAGACAAACGGCATGAAACTTGCCGTTTGCTCAAATAAGCCCTGCTTAGCGGCAGTTGATATGGTTGAGCATTTTTTCGGAAAGAACTTTTTTGACGTTATCCGCGGAGCGGAAGACGGCGTTCCAAGAAAACCGAACGCCGCGATGGCGAAAAATATACTTGAAAAGCTTTCCCTGAGTCCCGAGGAATGTGTTTGGATAGGTGATAGCCCTGTTGATATAAAATCCGCCGAAAATATCGGTTGCAAATGCATTGCGGTTACTTGGGGCTATACTTCTTTTGAATTGCTGCACCTTTCATTTCCTGCTCTGATAGTTGACACCCCAAAAGATATTTTAGAAATTTTTGATTTTAATATTGACAACTAATTGTTCTTCTGTTATAATCTCTATCGTTGTAAGCGAGAGTGGCGGAATCGGCAGACGCGCACGTTTGAGGGGCGTGTGGGGCGACTCGTACGGGTTCAAGTCCCGTCTCTCGCACCAAAAAGACTTGGTTTTCATTTGAATTCCGAGTCTTTTTTATTCTTAGAATATCACTGTGAATCTGTGTGAAAAACACGCGAATTCAATTATAATGCCCTCAAAATTTTCTGTGAAATAATTTATATATGGCAAAATTCACATCACGCCTTGTTTGACTGCGGCAAGGGATATCGTGATTTTAACTACTGTTTGCGGTCGGAAAGGCTATGTGAATTAAAATGATTATAAGAACTCCCGCTTTTTATAAAGATTTTAAATGCATTGCCGGCGATTGTCCCGATTCCTGCTGCCAGGGTTGGGAGGTTGATGCTGATAAAGATTCGCTTGAATATTATAAATCTTTAAAAAATGATTTCGGCAGGCACATTGAGTCGCTTTTAGATAAAGATGAATTCGGAAACACGGTGTTTCGTTTAACCGATAATAAGCGCTGTCCGTTTTTAAACGCCGAAAATTTATGCGATATGCATATCGAAATAGGGCAGGAGCACACACCTTACACCTGCCGAACTTTCCCAAGATTTATAAATGATTTCGGAGGCACAAGAGAAATCGGAATTTCATTTTCCTGCCCTGTGGCGGCTGAGATGATGTGGAACGCGGAATCATTTGATTTTTGCGATGAAATTAATAATTTGCCTCCCATACTCAATGACATTAACGCCGAGTTGTATTTTAAACTTGTAAAAGCGAGAAAAAATGCATACAAGATCGTAACAGACAGAGGATTGCCATTGAATCAACGCCTTATAAATCTTCTTGATTTTGCCGAAAATCTTCAAAATGAGCTTGGAAAATATACAGAACAGGATAGTGAAACGGATTTTTTTGACGTTTTCAGAAATCCCGAACTTATTAATCCCGAGTGGCTTGAAAAGGTTGATAACCACTCCGATAAAGTAAATTTTGATAATCCGAAAAGCTGTGAAAACACTGCAATGTATTTTCTTTACAGATATTTTCTGACGGCAGTGTATGATAAAGACATTTTGTCTAAAGTGAAAATGGCTGTTATAGGCGCTATGATCCCATCTTATTTTGGCAACAACGCGTGGACTGTTCACCTTTGGAGCAAAGAAACCGAGCATAGCGATATCAATATGAGAAGATATGAATATGAGCTGAAAAATAATGTTAATTTTTCAGTAAACGAATTAAAAACGCGACTGACTCAAATTTGATGAGCAGCCGCGTTTTTAAATATAATTTCATATATTAGCCTCATATATGAAAAACGGGAAATATTTTAGATTATTGCTGAAATGATTGAATAATTTACCATAAATTTGACGGCAAATAATTTATTAATTTAAGTATAAAATTTTGTTTGTTTTGAACATATTTTTAAAAATTGATTTTATTATTCATGATAAATATACATCAAGAACAATAATATTAATTTTAGAAAATGAAAAATGAATTAATAGATTAAAATTTATATTGCAAATATAGCATATATTATGCTATAATTCATAAAACAATTTTTATAATAATTAAGCATTTCATATATGAGGCTAATATATGAATGTTGCAGAAAGGGAAAATGAATGAAAAAAGCTTTAGTAATTGGTGCAGGACCTGCCGGATTAACTGCTGCTTATGAATTGCTGAAAAGATCTGATGATATTGAGGTAATTGTATTTGAAGAAAGCGATGCTTTTGGAGGCATATCAAAAACTGTTGAATATAAAGGCAACCGTATGGATATGGGAGGTCACAGATTTTTTTCTAAAGTTTCGGAGGTAAATGATTGGTGGGAAAAAATGCTTCCATTACAGGGCAAGCCGTCTTATGACGATGCTGTGCTTAGAAGAAACGTTCCTCTTTCAAACCATGGTCCAAATCCTGAAACAGAGGATCAAGTAATGCTCATGAGAAATCGTGTTTCACGAATACTTTTTGATTCTAAATTTTATGACTATCCCGTTTCTCTTAAAATGGAAACGCTTAAAAATATGGGTATTGTAAATACAATAAAGGTTGGTTTCAGTTATTTGGCTGCGATGGTTCATAAATTACCTGAGGACAATCTTGAAAATTTCTATATAAATCGTTTTGGAAAAAAGTTATATTCAATGTTTTTTGAATATTATACAGAAAATCTCTGGGGAAGACATCCAAGTGAAATAGATGCTTCTTGGGGGGCACAGCGTGTTAAAGGTCTTTCGATATCTGCTGTTCTAAAAGATATTTTAGGAAAAATTTTCAATAAAGAAAACCGTAAGGTTGAAACCTCACTTATAGAAGAGTTTAAATATCCTAAATTAGGTCCTGGACAATTATGGGATGTTACTGCAGATGAAGTAAAAAAGCTTGGCGGAAAAATAGTTAAAAACGCAAAAGTTATTGGAATAAATAAGAACGAAAATAATTTAATCACTTCGCTGACATATAAAAAAAACGGTGAATTTATAACTGTAGACGGCGATTACATTATATCGTCTATGCCGATTAAGGATTTGATTGAAGGAATGAACGGCGTACCGTCTGAACCAAAACGTATCGCCGAAGGTCTGCCTTACCGCGATTATATGACTCTTGGAGTTCTTGTATCAAAGTTGAACCTTAAAAATAGAACCGACATGAAAACAATCGGAAATATAGTACCCGATTGCTGGGTATATGTTCAGGACAGAAACGTTAAAATGGGACGTTTTCAAATATATAACAACTGGTCGCCGTATTTGGTTAAGGATCTTGAAAATACAGTTTGGTTAGGTCTTGAATATTTCGTTAATGAGGGCGACGATTTTTGGAATATGTCTGAAGAACAATTTGCAGAAATCGGAATATCTGAAATGATAAAGCTTGGATTAATCGACAGTCCTGATAGCGTCATGGATTATCATATGGAAAGAGTTAAAAAAGCGTATCCGGCTTATTTTGATACATATGATGAAATGGATAAGCTTATTAATTACCTTAATACAATTGAAAACTTATATTGCGTGGGACGTAACGGACAGCACCGCTATAATAATATAGACCACTCAATGATGACGTCTTTTGAAGCTGTTAAAAATATTATTACAGGAGAAAAGGACAAAACAAATATCTGGAATGTCAATACAGAACAGGAATATCATGAAAAGGCCGAACAATAAGACGGTGGCGATAGGCTGTTTTTGCGGGGTAAATTATATGAAAAAGATTTTTAAAAACATAAATGGAATATGGGGAGTACTTCTCATAATTTACACACTTTGCGTAATATACTTAGAGGCGCTTATAGATGAAAACTATATTTCTTCTTTTGGCAAATTAATTCTGCCGTTTGCGGTAACGCTTTTCTTCTATTTCATAATTCCGAAAATAAAAAAGTTTGAATTAAAAAAAGATGGAGTCTGCTCAAAGAAAATCAAATTTAAATATTTTATATTGTTTTTCGGAATTTCATTGTTTTGGTTAATGATTTGGTATGTGGGAGCGTTTCCCGGCGGTCTTTCCCCAGATAGTATTGAACAATACAAACAGGCTGTATCTGGAAGTTATTCCGATTGGCATCCCTATTTGCAAACGCTGCTTGTGTTTACTCTGCCACTTCGTATATTTAAAAGCTATTTTGCTGTTGTACTTTTGCAAATTATTGAATTTTCTCTTGCCGTCGCTTATGCAATGTTAACAATGCTTACTTATTCAAAAAGAAAATTCTATGTGTTTATAGCATTTGCTGTAATTGTTTTTAATCCTGTAACCTCAATAATGATACTTTACCCTTGGAAAGATATCACGTTTGCAATTTGCGTATTAATGTGCGTGAGTTTTGGTGTTCACATATATGCCACAAATGGTGAGTGGCTTAGAAAATTTATGAATATAGCCGCTCTTGCTGTTTTTCTTTGCATCGCGCAATGTTCAAGACACAATGCAATATTGTTTACCATTCCGTATCTAATTGCAATTTTGTTTGTTAGCGGAACGATAAAAAAAGCGTGGAAAAATAAAGTAAAACTAATTGCTCTTTTTGCAGTTCTTTGTATTTTTGTGAAAGTACCTCTTTATTCTGCTTTCAATGTGCAAGATCCTAACAGACGGCAAGTTGAAATGACGGGTTTGCCTATGAGCATAATTGCAAACGTGGTCAAAGAGACACCAGAAGATCTTGATGATGAATCAAAAGAGTTTGTTTATTCAATCGGGACACAGGAGGAGTGGAATAAATACAGTCCGAGATCAGGATGGAACAGCATTAAAAGTGTTGTTTATAACTTGGATCATATTGAAGATGTCAGTGCGATGAAAATACTTAAAATCACTGCTAAATGTATGATATCGTCACCTGTTTATGCTTTTGATGCATTGATAAAGGCAACGGAAATGGTTTGGGCAATAAGCACCGAAAACTGTTATTGGGCAGTTTTGCCTGAAATCAATGATAACGATTTAGGCATTGATTATCAAGGAGTCGGAATGATATATCAAATGCAACTGTTGCTTAATCAAACTGTTATAAAATCGTGGTTTGCTTATCCAAGCTGGTGCGTTGGATTATATATGTTAATTTTGCTTACTTTTATGGTTTCAAAATTCAGAAAAGTTGCTGACTTTAGAAAAATTCTCTTTTGTATCCCTTTATTTATGTATAATTTCGGTACAATGCTTATGCTGTCCGGAACTGATTTCAGATTCTTTTATTACACTTTTTTGATTACTCCGCTCTTGATTTTTGTTTTGACGCTTAAATCGGAGAATAATGAGGTAAAAACCGAAAATAGAATTGATTCAAAACTTAAATTTCTGTTTCCGAAACAATAAATAGTTATAATTATTTTTGAGGTCTTATATGAAATTGAAAGAAAATTTAAAACAGCTTGCGCTGTATGTAATAGTCGGCGGACTTGCTACAGTTGTTGAATGGGCAGCGTTTTATATTTTTAATAAAATGTGCGCAATTAACTATATGATTGCTACAGCACTTGCATTTATTATCTCCACCTTTGCAAATTGGGCTTTTGGTAAAATTATTCTTTTTAAGGAAAAGCAAAACGTTTTAAAGGAGCTTGCTAAAATTTATCTTACAAGCATTGCCGGTTTACTAATGAATCTTTTGATAATGTGGATAGCAGTTAATCTGATCGGAATTAATGAAATGATTTCAAAAATAATTGCAACGGGAATAGTATTTCTTTGGAATTTCTTTATTAGAAAATTTTTGATTTATAAAGTTTAGTATAAAAAAACAGAGCGCAAAGCTCTGTTTTTTTATAGTTAGTTATAATTTTGATGCTTCGTAGGCGACTCCGAGTAGCGCGGCGTCGTTTCCGAGGGCGGTGTTTACAATATTAACTTTTCTGTAGTTGTCCATAAGCTGTTTATAAATTTTTCTGTCTATTAGTTCAACGATGTAATCCTCGTTCATAATTCCGCCGCCCAAAACAATCAGCGATGGATTAAATGAGTATATAATACTCTTTAAGCCGATTATGATTTCATCTATCCAAGTATCTATAACATGACGGATTTCCGGGTTTGAAAAATTTTCTTCTTTGAAAATCTCAAAGCCGTTCATTGTTTTTCCCGCAACCTTTTTAACATCGTTAATCAGCGCCTTTGCGGATGCATACTGCTCAAAGCAGCCTTCACCGCCGCAGGTGCAAGGTCTGCCGCCGGCGTGGGTGATTATATGCCCGAATTCACCCGCCGAAGAAGTCATTCCTTTGTAGAGCTTATTATTGAGGTAAACAGCGCCGCCAATTCCTGTTCCGAAATTTAGGCATATAAAGTCTTTCGCGCCCTTTGCGGCTCCGAATACCGCTTCTCCCAGCGCGGCGGCATTTACGTCGTTTTCAACATATGCGGGTATTCCTGTTTTATTTTCAATTATTTTTTTTACCATCATTCCCGTGTAATACGGTATATTGTCTGTTGAATAAACAACAATTCCGTTTTCCGAATCAACCTGACCCGCTGTGCTCACCGCAACGCGGTCTATGTCTCCGTAGCTCTCAATTATATCAATGATTTTGTTGATAATGTGCTGACCTCCGAGAGGTGCCTCTGTGGGAACTGAATGTTTTTCCGAAAGAACGAATTTTTCATTGCAAAGGGCGTATTTTATATTGGTTCCGCCGATGTCAAATGAAAGTATTTTCATATTATCACCTTTATTTCGCTCGCTTTAAATAAATTATAGCAATGATAATCGGTAAATTCAATGAAATATTGAAAAAAATACTGAAGTGTGCTAATATATTATATATCTCAAACCGATAAATAATTATGAATTTGAAAAGGAAATAAAATATGTCTGATGAATTAGAAGAGGAAAGGTTAGACAGTCCGCTGATCGTGCATAAAATCACAGACGCGTCTTATCGTGAAACCGCAAGCGTTGTTGAAGTTGACACCACTCACGGTGAGTCAGACAGCAGCGCTACTCTTGAACGTCACCGTTTCAAAAGAGTAAAAAAGAAAAAGAAGTGGCCATATGCTGTTGTTGCCGTTGTTGCTGTTGTTGCCGTATTTTGCGGCTTATATTTCGGCGGCGTTTTCAAACAGCCGGAGCCTGTTGAAGAAACCTCCGCAACGCGCCCTACATATCTTACAGAGCCCGAAAACAAGTTTGAGGGCTATATAACAGTCAAGGGAACATATATATTTTTTGAGGGCGAAGAAGTTGACGGACTTAACGGTCTTTCCCGTGAAATCAAATATTTGCCCGAGGGCTCTTCGTTTATTGTTCAGAATGAAAATGCCGACGACACATTTCTCGGTCAGGAAATTCTGCCGTTGCTTGAAGAATACGGCATCAAATATGAAGTGAAATTTATTGTGTCAAGCGGGCTTATGAGTAAGTATGAAACAACTTCCGCGCCGGCTTCGGAAACAGCATCCTCGGCTGAGGCGCAGGGAAGTTCACAGCCGGAAAATGAATAATGAAATCATTGATAAAATCAATATTGACGCTGCGTTAAAAGCGAAAGCTGCCGCCCTTGTTGAAAAAAACGAGGACGGTATTCTGCGCCTTTCCGAGTCTTTTCTTTCAGGAAAGACAAAATGCCTTGTATTAAAAAGCGATTTGACGAGGCTTGCCGTGGTTTTAAAATCGGCAGAAACGACCTTTGAAAAATATAAGTCGCTTGGAATCGGAGAAGAAATATTTTTCGCTACGATGGACGATATTGGCATATGGTGTGAAAACAATTCAAACAGGGGACTTCGCAATTATAACTGGATAAAGAATCACATTTACTGTGAAATTTTCAGAATCGGCAGATTGCAGTTCCAATTTTACAAAGCGGTCAATCCGACCTTGCAATATGATAAGCTGCCTTTTAAATTTGGAGACAGCCTTATCTATATTCATATACCGCAGGGCAACAAGCTTATTCTGAATGACTGCATAGAGTCAATCAAAGCGGCGAGGACGTTTTTTAAACGCTATTTTCCCGAATACAGATATGATTATTTTTTCTGTGAAAGTTGGCTTTTGTATCGGGACAACATAAAGTTTATGGATGAAAACTCTAATATTATTAAATTTCAATCCCTTTTCAGCATTGCGTATTCCTTGAATTATGAAAATCAGGCGATTGAAAGAATTTTCGGCAAAAGAAAAATAATTGCCGATTGCTATGCGCAGAGAACGTCTCTTCAGAAATCGGCAAAGAAATATATTAAACAAGGCGGTAAATTCGGAATAGGAGTAGGATATATCAAAGCGGATATGATGTCATTGCAGCTTTAAATATTCTCTGACAGCCATTCTGTCGCACCTTTCATTATAGGGGTGACCGCTGTGTCCTTTTACCCAATTAAAGGTTACGCTGTGCTTTTCAAGCAGAGGCAGCAGCTCCTCCCATAAATCAACGTTTAAAGCAGGCTTTTTGTCTGCTTTTTTCCAACCGTTTTTTCGCCATAAATAAACCCAGCCTTTATTTATAGCGTCGCAAACGTATTTAGAATCTGTGGTCAGATTAACCGAGCATGGAAATTTTAAAGCCTTCAAAGCCTCAATCACCGCCGTGAGCTCCATTCTGTTGTTTGTAGTGTCGGCAGCGGCGCCGCAGAGCTCTTTCTTTTCGTTTTTGTATATCAGAATTGCGCCCCAGCCGCCCTTTCCGGGATTCCCGCTGCAAGCTCCGTCCGTATAAATCTCAACATTTTTCATTTTTTATTCACCTGAGGGAATATATTAACATTATTTTAGGTAATAATCAATATGTAACTTACTTGACATTTCGACGAATATAATATATTATATATCTAATTTTAATGTTCGGAAAATTATTTAAAAGGAGTAAATTTAATGTCAAAACAGAATATGCCTTACGATAAAACCGCTTCGGGAAAACGGAATTCCCAAAAGCGATATTATACTTACCGTAAGGTTAACAAGAAACCCTCTCTTCATCCACCGAAGAAGAAGGAGTCTGTTCGTGTTGCTTTTTTGGGCGGAATGAACGAAATTGGCAAGAATATGACTGTTTTTGAGTATAATGAAGATATGTTTATTGTTGATTGCGGAATTGCTTTTCCCGGTGAAGAGCTGCCCGGTGTTGATCTCGTTATACCCGATTTTACTTATATTGAAAAAAATGCCGATAAAATCAGAGGACTTATTATAACTCACGGTCACGAAGACCATATTGGCGGAATTGCTTATTTGCTGAAAAAAGTAAATATTCCTATTTACGCTACAAAGCTGACTATAGGGCTTATTAAAGGAAAATTAAGAGAACATAATCTTCTTGAAAGCGCAAAACTCGTTGAAATAAAGCCGCACGATAATATCACGCTCGGTTCGTTTAATATTGAACTGATTCATGTTAATCATTCAATTCCCGACGCGGTTGGGCTTGCTGTTCGTTGCCCCGCCGGTATTCTTATACACACAGGTGATTTTAAGATTGACACAACGCCTGTTGACGGCGATATGATAGACCTTACAAGATTTGCCGAATACGGCAAAAAAGGCGTTCTTGCACTGTTTCAGGACTCAACAAACGCCGAACGTCCCGGATACACGATGAGTGAAAGAACGGTTGGGGAATCATTTGCAAACCTTTTCAGAAAGGCGGGAAAACGAAGAATAGTTGTTGCCACATTTGCATCAAATATTCATCGCGTTCAGCAGATTATAGACGTTGCGCAGCAGCTTAAAAGAAAGGTTGCCGTTGTTGGCAGAAGTCTTGAAAACCTTGTTCAGGTCGGCGAAGAGCTCGGTTATTTAAATGTTCCCGAAAACATTCTTATAAATATTGATAATATAAAAGATTATCAAGATGAAAATCTTGTGATAATAACAACAGGTTCTCAGGGTGAACCAATGAGCGCGCTCACAAAAATCGCGTTCGGCGAACACAGAAAAGTTGTTGCGTCCCCGAATGATTATGTTATTATTTCCGCAACACCGATTCCGGGCAACGAAAAAATGGTGGGCAATGTTGTTAACGAGCTTATGAAACGCGGTATTGAGGTTATTTATGAAAAAATGTATGAGGTACACGTTTCGGGTCACGCCTGCCAGGAAGAGCTGAAATTGATGATGGGTATAATAAAACCCAAGTTTTTCCTTCCCGTGCACGGTGAGCAAAAGCATCTGCAAAAACACGCTCTCCTTGCTCAGTCAATGGGATTCGGACGAGATAATATTTATGTGGGCAATATAGGCGATTATATTGAAATATCCGAGGACGGTATAAAAAATATAGACACGGTACCCAGCGGGGAAATTTACGTTGACGGAATAGGTGTTGGCGACGTGGGCAACATTGTTCTTAACGACAGAAAACACCTTTCGCAGGACGGTCTTATTATCGTTGTTGCCACAATAAATACAGAAACCGGCGAAATAGAGAGCGGACCTGATATTGTAAGCCGCGGATTTGTTTACGTTCGAGAGAGCGAGGAGCTTATGAATTCAGCGCGTGATCTTGCTTGCAGAGTGATTGATGAAACATATGACAGCAGATATCATGACTGGAATAGTGTAAAATCAAAGCTGCGTGATGAAATTTCACGTCTTATGTATGAAAAAACAAAGCGCAGCCCGATGATTTTGCCGATTCTTATGGAAATATAGGAGGACAGATATGAAAGTAATTTTAAAACAGGACGTAAAAAGTTTGGGAAAAAAGGGCGATCTTGTTGAGGCTTCAGACGGATACGCGAGAAATTTTCTCTTTCCGAAAGGACTCGCAACCGAGGCAAACGCCGCCGCTATGAACGATTTCAACAACAAGGAAAAAGCCAAGAAATATCACAAAGAGCAGGAAATTAAGGCCGCTCAAGCCGACGCCGCAAAGCTCAACGGAAAAACATTCAAGGTTTCCGCAAGAGCAGGAGCAAACGGCAAGCTTTTCGGTTCTGTTACCGCAAAAGATATTTCCGCTAAAATCAAATCGGATCTTAACCTTGACATTGACAAGAGAAAGATATTAATGGATGATATAAAGCAGTTCGGCACCAGTGAGGCGGAAATTAAAATTTATCAGGGAATAACGGCAAAAATTTATATTCAGGTAACAGAGGCCTGAATTACATATTCATTTATTTGCAATAAGGTGATTATATGGCAGATGTAAATGCAAATATATCAAATTCAATAACTCTGCCATACAGCCTTGAGGCTGAACAGGCAATTTTGGGCGCTGTTCTTATAAACCCCGACTGTATGGAGCAAATTGTGGGAAAAGTGCGGCAGGAGTATTTCTATCTTCCTCAGCACAGGGCAATATACGGCTCAATGATTTCGATGTATACGGGCTCAAAAGCAAAAATTGACCCGGTTGTTATTGCGGACGTACTTGCAAAAGAGGGTCATTATGATGTTTCCGGCGGCAGAGAATATCTGCTGACTTTAAGAGACAGCGTGCCTTCAACCGCAAATGTTGAAACTTATGCAAATATCATTGAGGAGCAGTTCCACCTTCGTTCTCTTATAGTTACTTCGCAGAGTGTTATAGAACAGGCAACAAACAGCGGCGCGGACGCAAGCGCTTTGCTTGATTGGGCAGAGCAGACCATTTACGATATACGCAAGGGTCTTGACGTAGACGGTCCGAGGAAAATATCCGATGTAATAATTAACGGCGTTTATGACAGGCTATATAAGCTTACGGGTGATGATAAAGAGCAATACAAAGCGATCCCGACAGGCTTTGGTATGCTTGATAAGTACATAACAGGTCTGAATAAATCGGATTTGATTCTCATAGGCGCTCGACCCGCGATGGGCAAAACATCGTTTGCGCTTAATCTTGCGCAGAACATTACAATGATTTCAAAAAAGAAATGCGTATTTTTCAGTCTTGAAATGACGAAAGAACAGCTTGCGGAAAGACTTTTGGCCGCAAGAGCGGGAGTTCCGAGTCAAAAGCTGCGAACAGGAGAGTTAAGCGACGATGAGTGGATAAGGCTCGGTAATGCCGCGGGTGAATATGAAAAAGTGGAGCTCTATCTTGACGACACTTCTTCCATCACCGTTCCGAAAATCAAATCATGTGTAAGGCGGCTCAAGAACGTTGACGCTGTTATTATTGACTATCTTGGACTTTTGCAGTCACCGACTCGTAAAGATAACCGTGTGCAGGAAATTGCCGAAATTACAAGAAATCTCAAAATGCTCGCAAAGGATTTAAACATACCCGTAATTTGCTGCGCTCAGCTTTCAAGAGGCACAGAGGGCAGGGGAAAAAGCCATAAACCCCAGCTTTCCGATTTAAGAGATTCGGGTTCAATTGAGCAGGATGCGGATATAGTTATGTTCCTTTATCGCGAGGATTATTACCGCGGTGAATTTGATGAGGACAAGCAGGAGGAAATTGATGCTAATCTTACGGAGCTTATTGTTGCCAAAAACCGCCACGGTGCAACAGGAACTATTGAGATGACATTTGATAAGGAATTTACAAGATTCAGAAGTCTTGAAAAAAAGTATGAATGATACAGTTTTTAACACTATAAACAGGTATTCACTGATTTCAAAGGGCGATACTGTTTTGATTGCCATTTCCGGCGGCGCAGATTCCGTTTTTCTTGCAAAATTTCTTATAGAAATAAGAGAAGAATATAATTTAACGCTTAAAGCTGCTCATATTGAGCACGGTATTCGGGGAAAGGACAGTCTTTCCGATTGTGAATTCACCGAAAAATTCTGCCGCGACAATAATATTGAGTGCCACACTCTTCATATCAAAGCCGAAAAAGAGGCGCGTATTGCCGGTAAAAGCGTTGAGGAATACAGCCGTAACAGGCGTTATGAATTTTTTGATACGATCGAATGTGATAAAATCGCAACGGCGCATAATCTTTCAGACAACATAGAAACCGTTTTGATGCGTCTTGCAAGGGGAATGTCGCTTAAAGGAGCCTGCGGGATTCCTGTTAAAAGGGGCAAAATAATTCGCCCCCTGTTGTTTGTTACAGGCTCCGAAATCAGAGATTACCTCAACGGCAGAAATATTAAGTATTGCGTTGATTCAACAAATAACAGCGATAAATATGAAAGAAATTACGTAAGAAATAATATTTTTCCGTTATTCAAAGCGATGAATCCCGAATTTGAGCGTGCGGCGCTGCGCTTTATTGAGAGTTCAAATGAGGATTGCTCTTTTATTGAAAAAAGTGCCGAATCGGCATATAATCTTGTTTGTGAAAACGGAGAGCTGAATACGCTTAAATTAAGAGAGTATCATGTTTCAATAATAAAAAGGGTTTTAATTAAATTCTTTTCAAATTATAATTTTGTTTTCAGCGAAAATCATATACGCGAAATTTTAAAGCTTGTTTATTCATCAGGCAGGACTCAGATCAGCGGAAATTTATTTGCTGTTTCCGCTAAAAACAGATTGCGTGCCGTTTATTTTTCCGATTCCGAAAAAAATGGGATTTACAAATTTGAAAAATCATTATTTTCCGCTGAGGAATTTTTAAATAAATGTGAATTATATAATAAAAAGTTTGATTTTTACTGCGACTGTGATAAAATAATTGGCAGTGTAGTAATCAGAAGCAGACGTGAGGGTGATAAAATCACTCCATTGAGGCGCGGCTGCACAAAAACTTTGAAAAAGCTCTATAACGAGCTGGGAATACCAATAGAAATTCGTAACAAAATTCCCGTTATTTCTGATGAACTCGGAGTTATAGGCGTTTGCGGCTATTGTGTTGACGAGCGTGTTGCCGTCAACAGTTCAACAAAAAACGTTATTGCCGTAAGCATATTCACGGAGGACAATATTTAATGAACAATAATGTGTCTAAAAATTTGACATCAATTCTTATCTGTATTTTAACAGCCATAGTTCTTTCAAGCGCTGTGTTTTATTACGTTAATGCGGATAAAAGCGCCGAGAAAAAATACAGCGAAATAGTAAATCTGTTCAAAACCGATCAAGTGTCGGAATTTGAGCTTGATTTATCGACAGGAGCTATGGTTTATAAAACATTTGCAAATCCCGATGCTCAAGAAAAATATAATGTTAAAAGCGTAACTTATTTTCTTGAAGACATAAGAGAAAGTGTAAATGATTATAACGAGGAGCACCCGGATAATCAGATCGTTTATAATTATAAGGTAAGCAACTCTCGAAACTGGATTATAAGTCTTCTTCCAACCTTATTAATTGCCGTTTTGCTTATAGTCGGCGGTTGGTTTATGGTTAAAAGAATGACAGCCACAATGAATAACGAAACAAACCGTTCCATCGGATTCGGCAAGGTGCGAACAAAAAGTCTTTCCGAAAACGGAGAAACCAAAACATTCGCGGACGTTGCGGGTTGCGATGAGGAAAAAGATGATTTGCAGGAGATTGTTGATTTCCTAAAAGATCCGAAAAAATTCACGGAGCTCGGTGCGCGTATTCCTAAGGGCGTGTTGCTCGTTGGACCTCCGGGAACAGGTAAAACGTTGCTTGCAAAGGCTGTTGCGGGCGAAGCTGTTGTTCCGTTTTTATCAATTTCAGGCTCTGATTTTGTTGAAATGTATGTCGGCGTGGGCGCAAGCCGTGTAAGAGATTTGTTTAATCAGGCAATCAAGAAAAGTCCGGCAATTGTGTTTATAGATGAAATAGACGCCGTGGGCAGACACAGAGGCGCCGGCGCCGGAAACAGCAACGATGAAAGAGAGCAAACGCTTAATCAGCTTCTTGTTGAGATGGACGGATTCGGAACAAACAGCGGAGTTATTGTTATCGCCGCAACGAACAGACCCGATGTACTTGATCCGGCACTTCTGCGACCGGGTCGTTTTGACCGACAAATCACCGTCAACAGACCCGACGCGCAGGGAAGAGAGGACATTCTCAAGGTTCATTCAAGAAACAAGCCGCTTGCGCCGGATGTTAATCTGAAAGAGGTTGCAAAGAGCACTATGGGCTTCACCGGCGCCGATCTTGAAAATTTGCTCAACGAAGCCGCTCTGCTTGCCGCACGCAGGCATAAGCATGCGATTTCATATGCTGAAATTCAGGACGCAAGCACAAAAGTTGTAATGGGCGCCGAGAAAAAATCGCATAAATATTCCGAAAGAGCTAAAAAACTTACCGCTTATCATGAAGCGGGTCATGCCGTTGCGTCGTATTATCTTGAGCACCATGATCCCGTTCAGGAGATATCAATTATTCCGAGAGGGCTCGGAGCGGGTGGATATACGATGTATCAGCCGCAGGAGGAGAATTATGACTCCAAAAATGAAATGCTCGATCTTCTCGTATCTATGCTCGGAGGTCGTGTTGCCGAGGCGATTTCTCTTGATGATATTTCAACCGGCGCGTCAAACGATCTTCAGCGCGCTTCGCAAATTTGCCGCGATATGGTGTCAAAATACGGTATGAGCGATGAGCTCGGTCCTGTTGTTTACAGCGATGAAAACAATGAGGTATTTCTCGGCAGAGATTACGGTCACGTAAATAATTACAGTGAGGCAACTTCCGCAAGAATCGACGCGGAAATTGAAAAAATGATGCGTCACGCTTATAATATGACGGAAAAAATTCTTCGAGAACATAATGATAAACTTATACTGATTGCCGAAACACTTCTCAAAAACGAAAAAATTTCGGGAGAAGAGTTTGAATCTCTTATGAAAACCGGCGCTCTTCCGAATAAAGAGGAAAATAACGCTGTGTCCGAGAATAAAGACGATTCGGCAGAAAACGAAACAACAGATAATACCGACGCTGAAAATAATGATAATGAAATTAACAACGGCGCGGAAAATGAAGAAAGCGAAGAAAGTGAGAGCTAAATTCTCACTTTCTTTTTTTAATGATTTTTAAAAGTGACAAAAATTTATGTTTTTTTCTCATGTCGATTCGCTATATTGTAATAATTATTACGAAATCTTGACAAAAGTACAATATCTTGTATAATATTAATCTGTATGAACTTCTTTAAACGGAGGTAAAAATGGCTAAAAATAATGATTACGGAAATGATAGTATAAAATCTCTCAAAGGTGCTGACCGCGTCAGAAAAAGACCGGCAGTTATCTTTGGTTCCGACGGTATTGAAGGCTGCCAGCACTCAATATTTGAAATTATGTCTAATTCTATAGACGAGGCGCGAGAGGGCAGAGGAAACAAAATAATTGTAACAAAATTTGAGGACGGTTCGGTTGAAGTTCAGGATTTCGGCGCGGGAATCCCTGTTGACTACAACAAGGCTGAAGGCGAATACAACTGGAAACTCCTTTTTTGCGAAATGTACGCAGGCGGCAAATATGAAAACGGTGAGGAAAACTATGAATTTTCACTCGGTTTAAACGGTCTTGGTCTATGCGCCACGCAGTATGCCTCGGAATATATGGACGCTGAAATTCATACAGGGGGATATTGCTATAAACTCCATTTTGAAAAGGGCGAAAATATCGGCGGACTTCACAAGGAAGAATATTCTAAAAGGGATACGGGCACAAGAATAAGATGGAAACCCGATTTAGAGGTGTTTACAGATATCAACGTTCCCACAGAATACTTTCACGAAACTATTAAAAGACAAGCTATCGTTAACGACGGCGTTACTTTTGTTTTTAAAAATCAGACAGGCTCTAAATTTGAAACTACCGAATATTGCTATAAAGACGGTATTAAGGATTACGTTAATGAGCTTGCGGGTGATTCTGCATTTACAACACCGCAATACTGGGAATGTGAAAGAAAGGGAAGAGACCGCGGTGATTTAAAAGATTACAAACTTAAAATAAAGACCGCTCTTTGCTTTTCTCTTAAAACACAGATAAAAGAGTATTACCACAATTCAAGCTATCTTGAACACGGCGGCTCGCCCGAAAAGGCGTTTAGAAGCGCGTTTGTTAACCAGATAAACAGCTATTTAAAGGCAAATAACAAATACAGCAAAACAGACAGTCAGATTAACGTTCAGGACGTTGAGGACATTCTTATTTTGGTTGTTTCTTCTTTTTCAACCCAAACTTCATATGAAAATCAAACGAAAAAGGCGATTACTAACAAATTCATTCAGGACGCGATGACAGAATTTTTCCGCAGGCAGCTTGAGGTTTATTTTATTGAGAACAAGATTGAGGCGGAAAAAATCGCCGATCAGGTTATAATCAATATGAGAAGCCGCGTTAAGGCGGAAAATACCAGAAAGACTCTCAAAAATACACTTCAAGGCAAAATTGATATGACAAACCGAATTCAGAAGTTTGTTGACTGCCGTTCAAAGGACGTGAGTGAGAGGGAAATATTTATAGTTGAGGGCGATTCGGCTCTCGGAGCCTGCAAACAGGCGAGAGACGCTAATTTTCAGGCAATTATGCCTGTTAGAGGTAAAATCCTCAATTGCCTGAAATGTGAGTACGATAAGATTTTCAAAAGTGAAATAATTACCGATTTAATCAAAGTTCTCGGCTGCGGTGTTGAAGTTCGCTCAAAAGCGGCAAAGGGACTTTCGGATTTTGATATGAATAACCTGCGTTGGAACAAGGTGCTTATCTGCACTGATGCCGATGTTGACGGTTTTCATATCAGAACAATGATTCTAACAATGATTTACCGCCTTATGCCAAAGCTGATTGAGGAGGGGAAAGTCTTTATTGCCGAATCGCCGCTTTATGAGGTTACTTGCAAGGATCAGACCTTTTTTGCCTATAATGAAATTGAGATGGAAAGAATCAGAGAAGAAATCGGAGATCGGAAATATACCGTTCAGCGTTCAAAGGGTCTTGGTGAAAATGAGGCTGAAATGATGGCTCTCACAACTATGAATCCCGCCACAAGAAGACTTATTCGTGTAACGCCGGACGAGGCGGAGAAGACGTCTCGGATTTTCGATTTGCTCCTCGGCGACGATCTTGACGGCCGAAAACAGTATATCACGGATTTCGGTCATCTTTATGTTGACGCGGCAGACGTAAGCTAAGGGAGGAATTTAACTATGGCTAAAAGAAGAAAGACAGTTCCTACTGATAACAGTAACCCCCTCAGCGACAATGTTCATATAGAAGACGCCGGTACTGTTAAAACCGAAATAGTTACAGACACGCTCATAAAAAATTTTATGCCCTACGCTATGAGCGTTATACTTTCGCGCGCAATTCCCGAGATAGACGGGCTGAAACCGTCTCACAGAAAGCTGCTCTATACTATGTATAATATGGATCTTTTAAAGGGCAACACTGTTAAAAGCTTTTATACCCGTTTGTTGAGTCAAAGGGCAATTTCGGTAAGGCTTACTCAAAAAATATGATGTACGCCGCCTCACGATATACAGAGGCAAAGCTTGCGCCTATTTGCAGAGAACTTTTTGACGATATAAATAAAGATACCGTTGATTTCGTTGATAATTATGATAACACAATGAAAGAACCGCGCCTGCTGCCTGTTACTTTTCCAACCATATTATGTAATGTAACAACCGGCATAGCTGTAGGTATGGCGTCTTCAATAGCGTCGTTTAATATAAAAGAATTATGTGAAACAACGATTGCGCTGATAAAAAATCCCGAACATATTATATCCGATACTCTTATCGCGCCGGATTTTGTTGGCGGCGGCTATATTATTTATGATAAAGAGGAGCTTGAAAAGATTTACGCTACCGGGCGCGGAACCGTTAAAGTGCGCTCAAAATATACTTACGATAAATTTTATAACTGCATAGAAGTAACGGAAATACCTCCAACAACAACTTCGGAGGCTATCATTGATAAAATTATTGAGCTTGTAAAAGCCAATAAAATAAAGGAAATTTCGGATATCCGCGATGAAACCGATTTAAAGGGACTTAAAATTACAATTGATTTAAAGCGCGGCGTAGATCCAGACGCGCTTATGAACAGGCTTTATAAATCAACACCTCTTGAAGACGCTTTTTCCTGCAACTTCAACGTGCTTATAGACGGCGCGCCCGGTGTTCGCGGAGTGCGTGAAATTCTTAACGAATGGTTAAAGTTCCGTTTAAACTGCATAACAAGAAGAATTAATTTCAGTCTTTCCAAAAAGCGCAATCAGCTTCATTTGCTGAAAGGTCTTTCAAAAATTCTGCTTGATATTGATAAGGCAATAAAGATTATCCGTGAAACAAAAAGCGAGTCTGAGGTTGTGCCTAATCTTATGATAGGCTTTGGCATTGACGAAACGCAGGCGGAATATGTTGCGGAAATCAAGCTGCGCCATCTGAACCGTGAATATATCCTAAAGCGCATAAAGGATATTGAGGATTTTGAAAACGATATTGCCGACCTTGAGAAAACGCTTTCAAGCAAAACGAGAATGAAAAAAATCATTATCTCCGAGCTTGAAAACGTAATCAGCAGATATGATACGGGCAGACGTTCACAGATTCTTTATGAAGTTCCGAATGAAATCGTCTTGACCGAGCCGGAAACTCCCGACTATCCTGTTACAATGTTTATTTCGGCAGGCGGTTATGTTAAGAAAATTAAAACCGCAAATCTGCGTATGAGCGGTGAACAGAAGGTTAAAGAGGGCGATAAAATCGTTAACGAAGTTGAATGTTCAAATAAAGATAATGTCCTCGTCTTTACAAACAAGCAACAGGTTTATAAGGCAAAGGTAGATGATTTTCAGGATACAAAAGCCTCCGTTATGGGCGAATATGTTCCGGCAAAGCTCAATATGGATGACGGTGAAGAGGTTTCCTGCGTTGTTGTTTTCGCGGAATATAAGGGCTATATGATATTTATGTTTGAAAACGGCAAAATAGCGAAGGTTGACTTGCAATCTTATGAAACAAAAACTAACAGGAAAAAGCTTATTAATGCCTATTCGGCAAAATCTCCGCTTGCAGCCGCTTTGTATCTTCCTGAGGACACCGATATAGTTATCTGCGGTTCTAATGAAAGAAAGCTGCTTATTAATACTGCCTCTGTTCTTCCTAAAACAACAAAGAATACGCAAGGTGTGCAGGCAATGACTTTAAAGAAAAAAACAGACAGGGTCGTTTCTGTTCATCTCTATCAAGAGGGCGAATTTGAAAAGGCGTGGAGATACCGCCCGAAAAATCTTCCCGCTCTTGGAGCTCTTCCGAGCGCAGGCGATTTGGGAGAACAGCTTACTTTTTAAAATATTTTAAGTAAAATGCCGCCCGAAAGGGCGGCAGCCGGTAGGGCAAACGCATTTATCATACCGACATTTATATTTTTCTTTAAAACGCATCAATAATTCAAGTTAATTAATGGTAAAAAACTCTTGCAATATATTTTGCGTTGTGATATAATTCATAAGTATTAATTTATCTGGAGGATGTTTACGATGCTTTGGTATCATTATGTTTTCGGTTTTGTTCTTATTTTTGCGTCAATAATTATCACCATTGTTGTTCTTATGCAGGAAGGAAGATCTCAGAATCTCTCCGGTGCTATTGCCGGAGGCGCTGAAACCTTTCTCGGTAAGGCTAAGGCTCGCACGATTGAGGCGAAGCTTGAAAAGGCAACGAAATGGCTTATAGGCGGTTTCTTTGTTATTGTGCTTGCAGCGTTTATGATTTTCCTTTTCATTGGCTAAAATTTATTGATAGCCTTGCGTCAGCAAGGTTATTTTTTTTGCAGACAGGGTCTTAATTAATGAACTATGTGATATTTGATTTAGAGTGGAATAACGCTTATAATTATAAGCTCGGCAGGGGAATGAACGAAATCATTGAAATCGGTGCCGTTAAGCTTGATGAAAAACTGAATATTACAGATACTTTTAAATTGCTTATAAAGCCGAGACTGTCAACTAAGCTCTCTTCAAGATTTAAAAATCTGACGCACATCACGGCTGATGAAATTGCAGCAAACGGAATACCTTTTGAGTATGCTTTAAAAGATTTTGCTCGCTGGAGCACCGGCGAAGGAAATATTTTTATGAGCTGGTCAAACAGTGATTTGTATGTTCTTATTGATAACTGTAAAAAATTTCTCGGCAATTCCTATATAGATTTTTTAAAAAAATACGTTGATGTTCAGAAATACTGCCAATCTTTTCTTCAATCTGATTCGGGAAATCAAATCAGCCTTGCTCACTGCGCTGAGGCGTTTAATATATCATTAAGTGAAGAAAATCTTCACAGAGCACTTGAAGACTGTTATCTTACTGCTAAGTGTTTCAAAAGCGTTTTTGATAAAAACATTCTTTCGGATTATGTAATTAATTGTGACGGGGATTTCTTTGAAAGACTTGTATTCAAACCGTATTACTTAACTAAAAACGTAACCGAAGGTTTTAACGTTTATTCACAGGATCTCAAATGCTTATTTTGTAATTCCGCACTTCGCACGCTTACAGATTTTGAATCGGTAAACAAAACATACCGAGCCGTGTGCGAATGTAAGCGGTGCAAAAAGAAATTTTGGGCATTTATAAGGGCAAAAATGACTTATGACGGAGTTGTTGTTTCTAAAAAAATCACATTGATGAATAATAAACGTGCGCGTTTGATGAATAAAGACGAAAAATAATATTAAATTTACAAATTAATCCTTTATTAAATAATTAAATTATTGTATAATAAATAATATTGTCAGTCTAAACTTGTTTTGGGAGGTATGAATATGGCATCAAAAGATTATGATGATTTGCTTGAATCTTTTATGAACAATTCTGCCAAAGTATATAATGAAGACAAGAAAAGGCAGAGAGATGAGGAGAAAAAAGTTCCTTCCGCCTACAAGGTTGATAAAACGGGGAAGGACGATTCTAAGCGCCTGAAAAGAGGCAGAGTAATTGAAAAAGAAATTGCCTCCGGCAAAAATAAAAATAAACGTAAAAAGCCACAGCCAACAAGAACAAAAGGTCAAAAGATAGCTTTTAATATTTTTCGATTTTTTGCGGGAATCGCTCTTGTTATCGCAGTTGTGGGAATAGTTTGTGTTTCCGTTATAACGATATACGGCTACAGTGTTGTTCACGGTGACCCCGTGTTTGACCTTACCGTTCAGAAGTATTCGCAAAATCAAACTTCTTTTATTTACGGCACTGATTCAGACGGAAATCAGGTTGAAATGACTCGCCTTCACGGTGAAGAAAACCGTATTTGGGTCAATCTTGACGATATGAGCCCATATATGGACGAGGCGGCTATTGCCGCCGAAGACACAAGATTTAAGAAACACCACGGCGTAGACTGGATAAGAACTGTCGGAGTTATTGTAAAACCCAAGAATTTCGGACAGGGTGGCTCAACTATCACTCAACAGCTTATAAAGAATTTGACCGATGAAAGCCAGGTTACATTTGCAAGAAAATTCAATGAGATTCTTTCCGCCCTCAATCTTGAACGCTATCACGATAAAAACGAAATAGTTGAGGCTTATCTTAATACGATTTATCTCTCGGAGGGATGCTACGGCGTTAAAACCGCCGCGGAAAAATATTTCGGAAAAGACGTTTCAAATCTGAATATTGCCGAGTGTGCTTGCCTTGTTGCCATCACAAATAAACCGAGCGCAAATAATCCGCTCAGACATCCCGAGGCTAACAGGGAACGCCAGGTGTGGATAATAGATCAGATGCTCGCCGAAGGGTTTATAACCCAGGAACAGCACGATGAGGCGATTGACTATGAAATGGTGTTTACAAACAGTCCCAATTACGGCGGCAGTCAGATAACAGAAGATGAATCCGAATCCAAAACAAATGTAATTGACTCATGGTATATTGACTATGTTATCAATACTGTTATGGACGACCTCCAAAAACAAGGATACACATACAGAAAAGCAAAATCCATGATTTACGGCGGCGGTCTTAAAATATATTCAGCCATTGATTTTGACGTTCAAAATTCTCTTGAGGACGTTTATGAAAACTATAGGCGAATGCCCGATGAAACTGTTCAGGGCGCTATGGCTGTGATGAACTATGAGGGTCGTGTTCTCGGAATAATCGGAGGAACTGGCAAGAAGGACACTGCGCTTAATTTTAACAGGGCAACAGACGCAAAAAGACCGCCCGGTTCAACAATCAAACCTCTTTCGGTATACGGACCGGCTTTTGAAAAAAGTCTTAACAGCGATGATGTTGATATTTATTGGTCTACGCTGACGCCGGATAAGCCTTTACGAAAAGTTAAGGGCAAGTGGTGGCCAACAAATGAGGGCGGCAAATATTCCGGCAGAAACGTTACGGTTCAATACGGTCTTTCAAATTCGCTGAACACTATATCCGCGCAGACACTCGAAAAAATCGGTGTTGATTATTCATATCACTATATTACCGAAAAATTCCACATT
>CANRMJ010000011.1 GCA_947631705.1 uncultured Clostridia bacterium | reverse complement strand
CGGCTTTATTTGTTATACTCTTTTTTATCTGTTTTTCTTTAATTTACCTATTGACTTTACTTAGCAGGTTTTAATTTATTTTTTTGAAATTTAATTTAACTGTAAAAACACCTCGGCGGAACACCCCCATAAACTATTGCGCCTCGTTTTGCTCACTTTTCGGCTTGCAAAGTTTTTTGATAATTTTATAATAAAAATCCGTTTAGGATTGAATTGTTGAAAAAAGAGATATTTATTTTTTACAATTATTATTCTAAAGCACATTTCAATGTTTTTCAATTTTTTTTGCAAAATTATGCAAAAAAACGACCAAAAAAATCATTTTAATCAAAAAACATCACCTTAAAGCTAAGGTGATGCAGATGTTAAGCAACGGGATTTACTAACAAGTGAATCCCGTATTTTTATTTGGATATCAGTTTTTCAACGCTTACTTCAAACATATCAAAGAAACGGTTTACAATTTTTTTATCTTCCTCGTTTCCGCGAACGCACATTGAAAGTGTGAGCTCCTTTCTCATAGACGTTACGGAGAGCAAAACATAGGGCTTATATTTAACCGCGCCGCTCATAAATCCGTCTGTGGGCTCGTTGCCCTCAAGCGCAAGCTGTTCAACATCAAGCACACCTATATTGCTCATTGCAAGCAGCGGATTTGAGTAACCTATTTTAATTATTTCTTCCGACGCGGCGTGCGGCAGGATTTTGTATCCGAAAGAGAGCAGCGGCAAACCGTGAAGCCCCATAAACCTATCTGTTTTAAAACGGTTTGAGGAGCGGACAACATAATCGAGTGTTTCAAATATATCTCTGCCCCGCTGCGGGATTTTACACTGCATCCACGCTGTGTGGTTTGTTATGCCCTGGTCGCTGTTATCCTTTATATGGCGGCGCAAATCTATTGCACAGGATATGGAAACGCTCTCTGAGCCGGCGAATCCCGCAAGGTCATATAAGCTGTCGAAATACGCGGCAACAAGCATATCGTTTATTGTTGCGCCGTGCTTTTTGCCCACCGCTCTTATTTTATCAAACGTTTCGGCAGAGAGCTTGCGCCGTGCTATAAACGAAACATCGCGCACATTGTTTTCCGTTAAGGGAAACTTATGGTTGTCCCGTGAATTTATGTTTTTATAAAGCTTTTTTGCCATCCGCTTTTCAGTTGCGGTGAAATCCTCATAAACCGATTCATAGGAGCGGGTGCCCGTGCGCAGATGAATCGGGCTTATGCCCTTTTCAAGATATTCATTATAATTTTTGCACAGCGCTTTTATAAAATATTTGAAATCGCCGCCGTCCATACACATATGGTTTTCAACTATGCAAAGTGTTGACTTTCCGCTGTGGAAAAACACCGCGGCTTTCATTTGGATTTTACTGTCCGGCGGTATATACTGCACCAAAAAGGAATTAATCTCATCGTTGAGCATATCTTCGCTCACTGATTTTACCGTAAGGATATCGTCTATATTATAATCCTCCACAGTCCAATAAGGGTGAACGTGGTTATCGGTGAAGGAGGAATGAAGAACGGGCGCTTTTTCAAAAAAGCAGATAAGCACGGTTTTTAAAACATCTATATTGATAAGATAATCGTAGTGCAGCTCCACGTGCACCATACGGTCGTTAAAATCGCGGAAAAGATAGTGCATCTTATCCCAGAGCTCGGCATTTAATTTTCGCTCCATGTGTCAACAACCTCCCGATGTATTTTTGCGTTTTTCATAATCGCCGCAATTATAACAGCGATATCAAGCAAAAGCGAAAGCGGAATAATTATCCATCCTGTGTTCCACGGCACAAGGCGGGACGCGCCGAGAATTATATAGAGCATAGACGAAACCGCTGGGATATATAAAAGATAGCTTATTATGGCAAGTTTTTGCTTTGTTGCGGCAGCGTAAATCGCGTCTGAAACAAAAATTGCCGCAACTCCCGCGATAACGATTATCCAACTCCTCGGAATATGCAGAATTACAAGCGCAATCAAAAAAACAATCACAAAAGAAACAATAACGGCGCCCGCAAGAAAAATCCTTGCAAGGGGATGAAAAATTCTTCTCATTGAAGTGAATTTTTTCACTCCGAGGGCAAGCAGATACACACTCCACAAGAGAACTCCGTCTACCATAAGCACCCATGTTTGCCCCCAATTGCCTGTAAAAAAGCTCACGGCAAGAAAAGCGGTTACAAGGCATATTATATATACCAGCGAGCCGCATACATTTAAAAAAATTTTTCTTTTTGTTCTTGCCGCCGCCGTTTGCTTTTTATAATATTCTTCATAATCGTTTTTAAGGTTCGGATATTCGCTTATTATAAGATCGCTTATCACTTCTTTATCATGAATACCCTTTGCCGTTATCTGATTGGCGCGTTGAGTCATTTCATCAAGCGTTTTTCTTTTGAATTTATAAAGAATATCGTTGCCCTGACCGCTTGGCAGTGATTTTTCTATATGCTCAATAAATTTTTCCATAAGTTCACCTCAATGCTTTTATATATATAATAATTATAACATTTATTTCCTGTTTATGTAAATATATATGCATATAAATTCCTTTAAAATTGGTTTTGTAATAAATCAAATTGACTTCGCTTGCGTTATACTGTAAAATCAGTTTAAAGGCACTCTCATAAAAATTTATTACGGAGGACTTGAATATGCGCGTATACAGAACGGAGCATCCGAACCCGCAGTTTAAAAGAGAAAATTGGGTAAACTTAAACGGTGAATGGGATTTCGGATTTGAAAAGGCAAATTCGGTCTTTAATTTTTCCGAAGACGAAAGCAGAGCCGCCCGAATTCAAGCAATAAATACTTACACCCGCAAAATCAATGTTCCGTTTTGTGTTGAAAGCACTCTTTCCGGCATAGGACACACGGATTTTGTAAGTCTTGCGTGGTACAGAAAAAAAGTGAATATCGTTAAAAACAAAAACAGGGTTTTTCTTCATATCGGCGCCGCCGATTATCTGACCACCGTGCTTGTTAATTCAAAGCCCGCGGGCAGGCACAAGGGCGGCTATACCTCTTTTTCGTTTGATATAACCGAGCTTTGCGAAGACGGTGAAAACGAAATATTTATACTATGCGAGGATTCTGTTAAAAACCCTCTTGTTATGCGCGGCAAGCAGAGCGAAGAAAAAGAGAGCCACGGCTGTGATTACACCCGAACAACGGGAATATGGCAAACGGTTTATCTTGAATATACGCCTGAGAGCTATATAAAAAATTTCAGATTATATCCCGATCCCCAAAATTGCTCCGTTACTCTTTGGGCGGATTTTGAGGGAAAAGAAGATTTTGAGTGCGAGGTTTTATACGAAGGAAAGACAGTTGGAAAATGCGGGCGCTCTTCCGTTTGCGGCAGTGCTTTTTTTGAAATAAATCTCTCCGAAAAGCACCTCTGGGAAGCAGGGAGCGGCAAACTGTATGATATAAAAATGAAGTTTGGAAACGACAGGGTTGAAAGCTATTTCGGGCTGAGAAAGGTTCGCCTTGACGGATTCAAATTTTTAATCAATGAAAAAAGCGTTTTTCAAAGGCTCGTGCTTGACCAAGGCTTTTATAAAGACGGTATTTACACCGCCAAGTCAGACAGGGAGATGATTAGGGACATAGAGCTTTCCATGAGCCTTGGATTTAACGGCGCAAGACTTCATCAAAAGGTTTTTGAGCCGCGCTTTCTCTATTTTTGCGACAAGGCGGGATATCTCGTGTGGGGTGAATATCCAAACTGGGGGCTTGATTATTCCTCTCCCTATGCTGTTGACACATTCCTTTCGGAATGGGCGGAAGTGCTGAACAGAGATTTTAACCACCCGTCTATTATAGGCTGGTGCCCGTTTAACGAAACATGGGATTATAATGGCAGAAGGCAGTATGACGCGCTGCTTGCGGCAGTTTACGATTACACAAAGGCGGTTGATTCAACGCGCCCCTGCATAGACACAAGCGGCAATTTCCATGTGAAAACAGATATTTACGATGTTCACGATTACAGTTATGACGTTGAATTTTTCAGAAAAAATTATGAAAAGCTTGTAACCGACGGCGAGCTTTACGAGCACGTTCTTGTTGACAACCCCGGACGGCAAAAATATTCGGGTCAGCCCACGTTTGTCAGCGAATACGGCGGAATAAAATGGGAAACCGATAAAAGTTTCAAGTCGTGGGGCTATGGCGAGGATGTGAAAACCGAAGAGGAATTTGCCGAGCGCTACTGCGGTCTTACAAATGTTCTTTCCGAAAATAAAAAAATGTTCGGTTTCTGCTACACTCAGCTTTACGATATAGAGCAGGAGCAAAACGGACTTTTCAACTATAAACGAGAAAAGAAATTTTCAAATGAAATTTATAAGAAAATAAGAAACGCAAACGCGCGAAAAGCCGCGATAGAAGAAAAATAACATCGTAAGCAACAAAGAGTTAAACCTATTTTGTTCGACTCTCCGTTGCTTAAACAACAAAGAGCTGAACCTAACAGCCTTAAATACGGGGAGCGATTCATAATATGAGCCGCTCCCCTCTTTTTAAATCCAACACGACAGCCAAACGCAATCGTTTTTCTGTTGCTTATTCCCGCAAACCAATAAAATTATTAATTCCAATCGCGATCCGATTCCATAATGGCGCCGGTCTGCGCGTTTATTGTGTATTCGTATTCAACGCCGTCTTTGTAAAATTCAATTTCATAAACTGTGTAGCCGTCGTCGTTATCGAGCTTTGCTTTTGAAAAGGTTACATCGGAAACGGAAACTCCGGCGTTTGACGCGGCAATTGATTTTGCCTTGTCGATTCCGATATATGAGCCGGAATCCGCCGCGCCGTTATTCTTATTCTGATTTCCCGAAGCTCTGATATTGTCTATATCCTTGCTGCGGATATCGCCGGTTGCGGCGTCGATTTCATAATCGTATTCCTTCGTGTCGCTGCGGAATTCAATATCATATACGGCAACGCCGTCGTCGTAATCAAGGCGTTCCTTTGTAAATGTAACGTCCTGCGCCTTTAAACCGGCGTCCGCAAGCGCTTTGCTCTTGGCGGCGTCTGTGCCTATTCCGCTTTCGGTGGGCTGGCCGCTCTGCTGATTGTTTCCGCTCTGCTGATTGGCATTGCTGTCGGCGTTAGTCTGATTCGGCGTGTATATTTCCTTGCTCTTGCTGTAAATATTGCCGTTATCCGCATTGATTTCATATTCATATTCATATCCCGCGCCGCTGTTGTAAAAATCAATGTCATAAACGGAAACGCCGTTATCTGTATCCAGCTTTTCGCTTGTGAATGTAACGTCTTTCGCCGTTAGACCCGCGTCCGCGAGGGCTATTTCCTTTGCTTTCTCCACAGTGATTTTTGCGGTTACGGTTTTATTCGTTCCGTCCGGCAGGATTATCTCTTTCTCTTTTTTAACTACCGAGCCGTCCGAAGCCTTTATCCAGTAATCGTATTCCGTTGAGTCCGCAACGAATTCGATTTCATAGACAAACTGACCGTGCTCAAATTCAAATTCCGTTTTTGTAACCTGCGCGGCGGCGGGATCAACTCCCGCATCCGCAAACGCAAAATTTTGCGCTTTATCGGCTCCGATTGAGGAGCTTTGAACAGCGGCTCTTGCGATGAACGCGCCTCCTATGCACAACGCGGCAACGATCGCCGCAATGCAGATAATGGAAATAACGGCCTTTTTGGGTGTTGAGAATAAGTTTTTAATTTTTGTCACGTTAATACACTCCTTTCGTTTACCTGCATTATAACCGCCGAATATTAAAATAACATTAGAAAGTTAAATTTTTCCGAAATTTTTTTACAAAGGCAAAATCACAGTGAACACGCTGCCCTTTCCCTCTTCGCTTTCAACGGTTATTTTTCCGCCGTGAAAACGCGCGATTTCATTTGCCATAGATAACCCAAGACCGATCCCCGCGCCGGAATGCGATTTATCCGCCTGATAAAAGCGCTCAAAAATTTTTTCCCGTTCCTCCTCGGCAATACCTATTCCGTCATCCGCAACGGAAAGCGTTATCTGCCTGTTTTCTTTTTTAAGTGTAACAAAAATATGACCGTCTGCCTTTCCGTAGCGGTATGCGTTGCTTATAAGATTTGTCAGCATCCGTGTAAGCAGACCGTGATTTCCCGTGAATTCCACTCCGTTTTGCGCGTTACATTCAAGAGTGATGCCGTTTTCCTTAATAAGCGCCATATCCGAGCACAGAGATAAAACAAGCTCCGTCATATCAACCGTTTCCTTTGAATATTTCTCTGTTCCCACTTCAAGCCTTGTAAAATCAAGCATATTGTTTATAAGTTTAGACATTTTTTCGCTTTGCCGCCGAATAACAACAAGCGCGTTTTCGTATTCCTCGGCGCTTTTTTTGCTTTCAAGAGAAAATTCGCACTGAGCCGCAATTACCGTAACGGGGGTTCTCAGCTCGTGAGAGGCGTCTGATATAAAACGCTTTTCCGCCTCAAACGCTTTGTCGAGCTTATCAAATGTGTCATTAAATGTGTCCGCGAGCCTGTGCAGCTCATCCTTTCCCTCTCCGAGCTCTATGCGCTTTTTCAAATCGTTGTTTCTGCCGATTTCTTTTGCCGTTTCCGATATCATTTTAATCGGTTTAAGCGTTTTATCAACAATTATTAATCCGCCCGCAAGCGCAATCAGCACTATCGCGGGCAAAACGATTAAAGAAATTCTTGTTATTGTGCTCATCTGAGACGCGCCCTGCGTTTCCGAAACAACACCGCGCATCCAAAGCCCGTCCAAACCTTCTGTGGTGAGCCTTCTGTCAAAAATATAAAACGTTACTCCGCTAACCTTAATTTTTTGAACACGGGAATCGGAAAATTCCACACCCGCCGTTTGCCTTGAAACAGGATTTTCCCCATACAGCAGAGCGCCGTTTGGGCTGTAAAGCGCGGTGTAAACCTCGTTTATCTCGTGCATAAAATCGCTGTTTACTTCAAGATAACCGCCCTCAAATTCAAGATATCTGTTTGCGTCCTTATCGGTATCCGCGGATTCAAGGCTTGAATAATAACGTATTTCGTTATAATTGTTTTCAACTGTTTCAATAAGATTGTCCCGTATCGTTTTTTGCAGGATTTGGTTGCTTACGGATAAAACCGCCGCGTATGTGAACAGAGCCGCAACAGACAAAGCAATTGTGAACCAGAGCGTGATTTTAACCCGCATGGATAAATTTTTCATCATTCTTTTTCCTCTCGCAGCACATAGCCCTTTCCACGCACGGTGTGAATCAGCTTAACGCTGCTGCCGCTGTCTATTTTTTTGCGCAGATAACTCACATAAACGTCCACAACGTTCGTTCCGCCCTCATAATCGAAATTCCATATATGATCCTCGATTTTTTCTCTTGAAAGCACAACTCCGCTGTTGTTCATCATATATTCGAGCAGTGAAAATTCTTTTGCGGATAAGTTTATTTCACGCCCGTCGCGCTCCACCCTGTGCGCCGCGCTGTCAAGCGTGAGATCCGAAACGCTGAGTATGTTGCTCACTCTGCCGAAGGTCACCCTTGTCATCGCCCGCAGGCGAGCCGATAATTCCTCAAAAGAAAACGGCTTTGTGAGATAGTCGTTTGCGCCGCTGTCCAAGCCCTTAACACGGTCGGAAACCGCGTCACGGGCAGTAAGGAATAAAACGGGCGTTGCCTTGCCCGCGTCGCGCAGACTTCGCAAAACCGCAAGTCCGTCTGCTTTCGGCATCATTATATCAAGAATTATCGCGTCATAATCGGTGTATGAAAGAATATCAATAGCCTCTGCTCCGTCAAAGCAGCTATCCACGCTGTAACCGTCCGAAGTCAGCTTTTGCGTAATGATATTGTTTAAATCGCGTTCGTCCTCGGCAAGCAAAATCCGCATGATTTTTCCTCCTTAAAAGCAGTTTAATACGTCTGCCCCGCGCTTAACAAATACTATGTATTCGTTTATCCCGGCGGTTATAACGTGATTTCCTTTTTTATATATCCGTTTGTCTTTTGTAAGCACCCATTCGCCCTCCGGCAGATAAACGGTTTTCTCTGTTTGCCCTTTGTTTACTATGGGAGCAAACAGAATATCATCGCCGAACATATACTGCTCGCCGAGCGTGTAGCATATCTCATCATCGGGAAAATCAAAAAACATCGGGCGCATAACGGGATATCCCTTTTCCGCCGCAATCTTCATATGGCGCTCAATATACGGTCTCAGCCTCTCTCTTAAAAAAACAAGGTCTTTTAATATTTCAAAGTTTTTCTCGCCGAAGCTCCATAACTCGTTCGGATCGCCGGAGGGTTCTTTTACGTTGTGCTTTTCGCCGTGCCTGTTTCTGTTTCCGTGCAGGCGCATAACGGGCGAAAACACTCCGTATTGAAACCATCGAACGATAAGCTCGCGAAATTCATCGCTTTGCGCGTCGCCTCCGTAAAATCCGCCGATATCCGTGTTCCACCACGGAATTCCGCACATAGACATATTCAGACCCGCCTTGACCTGCGCGGCAAGGCTTTCAAAGGTAGAGGGAATATCTCCGCTCCACACAAGGGAACCGAATTTTTGACTGCCCGTATAGGCGCACCTCGTAAGCGTTACGGGAACCTCAACGCCTGCCGACCTGAACCCGTCGTAAGCGAGCTTTGAATAGTAATAAGGATAGAGCAGACCCACCTCGTCGCCTCTGCCGATATGCATAATTAAATTGTCGAAATGTTCGGGGTGAATCTCCGGCTCCGCCTCGTCAAACCAAAGAGCGTCCACTCCGTTGTCTATGTAATTTTCCTTTAATCTGCTCCACACAAAATCGCGCGCGGCGGGATTTGTAACGTCTATTTCCGCCTGCCAGCCGTAGAAATCAAAAACTCTGTCCGCTCCCCGCGCGGTGCGGATAAGCATATTGTTATCGCGCATATGGGAATAATTTTCACTGCCGCCGTTTATTGTCGGCCAAACAGACACAACAAGTTTTGTGTTCATTTTGTGCAGTTCGTCCGTCATAGCCTTTATATCGCTCCAGTATGCCGGGTCAAATTTATAGTCGCCCTGCTCCGTCCAGTGAAAATAATCGGCAATTATAGCCGAAAGCGGTATATTTTCCTCTTTATATCTGCGCGCAACGCTCAACAGCTCCTCTTGAGTTTCGTATCTCAGTCTGCTCTGCCAAAAGCCTGTTGCCCAATGCGGCATAACCGGCGCGTGACCTGTTAAATCGGCAAGCGCCGCAGAAGTTTCCCTCGGATCTCCGCATATTACCACATAGTCTATTTTCTTTGTTGTGTTAACGCTCCAGCGTGTTCTGTTTAAAGAGAGCTCCACGTTTCCGATTGCGGGATTATTCCATAAAAAGCCGTATCCGAGCGAGGAATACAAAATCGGAACCGTGCATTTGGCGTTTACATGGCGTATGTCAAATGAGCAGCCTTTTAAGTCAAATCTGTTGCTTGCCTCGTGGCCGAGTCCGTAAAAATGCTCGCCGTCCCTTTCTTTAAAGGTAACTCTGGCTGACCACAGCCCGCTGCTTTTGTTTTCGTAATGACGAAACCCTCCGTTAAAGGTGAGCTCCGGCTTTTCCTCTAAAATCACTTTGCCGCCGCTTAAATAACTCACCTTGCCGTTTTTTTCAAGTTTAACGGAAAGCTTGCCCGCGGTCATAATAACAAAGTTTTCCTCTTCCGTTATTTCCGCGTCTGCGCGCTGCGGCATAAGCGTGAAATTTTCGTTGTTTATTCTGCAATCGGGGAAAGCCTCAAAGCGTATTGCGTTTGCGTGGCAGGGAGTTATGCGAACAAGCTCGCCCTGCCTTGAAAAAAGTATCTCGTTTTTGCTTATAACGGTGTTTTTCATTTTTTCTCTCCTTCAAAGCTCACGGTTTTGGTTGATCCGCCGTTTTTATGATTTTATTGTAGCACGGCGGCTTTGTCTTTACAATAAATTTGTATACAACATTTGAAAAGATGTTCCCCGCCTCTGGAGTCGGCGTTAAACACCTTTTTCTTTCAGCGGGAGCCGATCAAAATAGGTTTAATTTCGCAAATTTGCCGCGTTTAACGGCGTGGCAAACCGCTTGTTGAATAAAAAAACGTTGATGATTCGGTTTGTTTATAGTAAAATACAAATACAGGGTAAAAAAATAATGTGTTTTTCGCAAAACCGTATTAAAAGGGAGAAAAATATGAAAACCAAAACGCTTACATCGGAACAGATGAAAAGAAGAGCAGAAAAAAAGGCGCGTGAAATCAGAAAATGGGAAAAGGAAAAGGCAAAGCCCAAAAGAAGTTACTATCTGATTTATCTTGTTTTTCTTATAAGTATGATTTACGTTACAGATGAAATCGCCTCTCAAATCTCAACGCTTATGAAAACGGAAATCGCAAACGATTTAATGGCGAAATTCGGCAACAGCTCGGTAGGTATGCTTGATTTGCTCGGCTTTATCGCTATTCCTTTCCAGGCAATGTCCATATTCTACAAACCGCTTTCGGACCGTCTCGGCCGCAAGCTGTTTCTTGTGATAAACACATTGGGAATGGGCATAGGTCTGTTTTGCATAGCAATCACAAAAGGGCTTGTTCCCTACGTTATCGGCTCTGTGATCATACTGTTTTTCGTTCCTCACGATATGCAGGTTGTTTATATTATGGAGTCTGTGCCCGCAAAGCACAGGGCAAAAATTTATTCAACAATAAAGTGCGTTGCAACTTTAGGGGTTATGCTTGTGCCCCTTTTCAGGCACCTGTTTATGACAGATTCGTCTAAATGGCGCGCCGTTTATCTGATTCCCGGAATCATCGGTCTTGCAAGCTCCTTTATAGCTCTTTTCTTTGCCAGGGAAACAGACGCTTTTATTGATTCAAGGCTTAAATATCTAAATATGACAGATGAAGAGCTTGAGGCGGAAAAGAAATCAAAAAGCGCCGATGGCAAGCAGGGCGGATTTTTCACGGGTTTAAAGTTCGCAATGAGCCACAAGCAGCTCCGTTGGGTGTTTATAGTTACTGCGCTCACCAATTTCGGAGTAATAATAACAATGCATTATCAGGTTGTGCTGTCCTACGGCTTTGCGCAGAATTATCTTGCGGGCGGCGCATACGGGTCGCTTGATGAGGCGCTGAACGCGGCAAGCGTGGGCGCAGTTACGCAGGCGCTTTTCCTGTTTCCCGTGGGGAGCGCGATTGCCCAGCTTTTAGTTGGTTTCTTCGCCGATTCGCTGGGCAGAAAGAAATCCGCGATTTTTATGACAGCGCTGACCATAACCGCGTTTGTTTTGTTCACCGTGGGTTCAAATAACGCGTGGAACCCCTATCTTGTCGGAATTCTCTGCGGCGCCGCCGTGGGAGCTTACTGGGGAGCTTCAGACGTGGATATAATGATAATCACCGAATCGTCGCCCACAAATCTTCGCTCGTCAATCGTTTCCGCTCAGTTCCTTGCGATAGGAGTCGGATATATAGTTGCCTATGTTATCGGACTTCCGCTTATAACGAAGTTCGGCAACACCGCCGTTCCGATTATAACGCTTTGCCTTGCGATACCGGGAATGACAGCCTCACTCATCGCGCTTATAACAAAGGTTCACGACACGAAGGGAGTTGACCTTGATAAGGTTACAGGCACCGAGTGGGATTGATTTAATCGGCGAAAATGCGCTTAAGGCACGCTTAAATTAAACAAAACAGGTTTAACTTAACAAATTATACCGCTTATACCGCGTTAAAAAGCCGCCCGAATAAAATTCGGGCGGCTTAAAATTATGCTTATTCAAGCGTTAGATTTACGGAAAGCGGAAAATGGTCGCTCGGATAAACACCGTCGTATGTATCGGTTACAACCTTATAAGAGTTTACCTTAAAGCCTGTTTTGGAAATCATAAGATAGTCTATACAGTTGCGGTCGAGCGATTTTCCCCAATTCTGATATGTGCAGCTTGTCATTGTATTTTCGGTTTGATATTTGGCGTCAAGAAAATTCTCTGTAACGCTCTTGTAGGTTTCGGAGCTCTCCTCGGCGTTAAAATCGCCCATTATCATAGACGGCAGCGAGCCGAACTGCTCGATTTTATCAAGAACAACGCCAATTCCGTTTATACGCGCCTCATCGCTTATATGGTCAAGATGAGTGTTGAAAACAACAAATTCCTTCCCTGACGCGTTTTCCTTTAAAATAACATAGCTGCAAACTCTGTTAAACGCGGAATTCCAATCCTTGCTCATCACATCGGGCGTTTCGGAAAGCCAAAAAGAGCCCTTGTCTATAAGCGAGTATAAATCGGTGCGGTAAAATATCGGGCAGCCTTCCGAGTTAAACGCATTGTCGCGATAAGTTATCACGGAATCATAGCCGCCAAGCACATCGCAGAGGTAGCTGTAATGCCATTTTGTTGCCTCCTGAAAGCCGATTATGCCCGGATTTTCTTTTTCAATATTTTTAATAATCAAATCCGCCCTGTAAAACCAGCTCTTTTTGCCCAAATCAATCGGGCTTATGCAGCGCAGATTGCAGCTCATAATTCTTATTTCGTCGCTGCTCTGCTCCGCTGTGGTAATTCGATGCTTATTCTGTTTGTAATTGGGATAATACATAAACATTATACCGCCCCAGCAGATGATTACCGCCAATAAAACGGCAACCGTTGATAAAATTATTTTTTTTGCCTTTTTCATATTCCGCACCCCCTTTAGAATTATAACATATATGACTAAATAAAAACAATATATTTAAAAGCGGATTTTCCTTTAACAAATTTTTTGTTGTTTGCGCAGCGAAAAGATGATATTATAAATTAGAATTTATCGGGAGGCGGCGTTATGGTTACAACAATTATAATTACGGTTATTTTTATTTCCTATATCGGTTTAGGCATTCCCGATTCGATTTTAGGCAGCGCATGGCCCGCGATTTACACGGAATTCGGCATTGATGTTTCAAACGTTGGCATTATTTCATTCATCGTATCAATCGGCACCATTGTATCAAGCTTTTTGAGCGAAAGAATTGTAAACCGCTTTAAAACGGCTCCCGTTGCCGCTTTCAGCACGGCGCTCACGGTTATTGCGCTCCTCGGCTTTTCATTTTCAAAAAATATGCTTTGGCTGTGCCTCTGTGCCGTGCCTCAGGGAATAGGCGCGGGTTCCATAGACGTTGCTCTGAACAATTACGTTGCAAAGCATTACAGCGCTGCGCATATGAATTTTCTTCACTGTTCATACGGAGTAGGCGTTGCGATGAGCCCCTATATTATGTCGCTCTTTCTTAAAAACGGTATGCGCTGGCGAAACGGCTACAGAACCATGTTTTTTATTCAGCTTGCAATATTCGTTATAATCGTTTTATCTCTGCCCTTATGGAAACGGGCGGACAATTCGGAATATGAACCGTCCGCTAAGAAAAAATCCGCCGTAAAATTCAGTGTTTTATTAAAAAATCCGGCAGTAAGAATACAGTGGCTGACATTTGTGGGTTCCTGCGCGATAGAATCCCTGTGCCTTATATGGGGCAGCACATATCTTGTTAACGCGAAGGGTCTTTCTCCCGAATACGGCGCGAGAATCATAACATTTTATTTTATCGGACTTGCACTCGGAAGATTTGTTTCGGGATTTGTTGTTAAAAAATTATCCTGCGAAACGGTGATTTACACAGGGCAGGCGCTCACGCTTGCCGCAATCGCGATACTTTTCATATCGCAAAACACTGTTTTAGCTGTTGCCGGACTTTTTCTTGTGGGTTTCGGGAACGGACCGTTCTTTCCGAATATGACTCAACTTACCGTTAAATATTTTGACGATAAAATATCTCAGGCGGTTATCGGAACACAAATGGGTTTTGCCTACACTTCCATTCTTTTAACGCCGATTATCTTCGGCTTTGTTTCAGATAATTTCGGAATCGGATATTTCCCCGCGTATCTTTTTGTTTGCTTTACCGTTATGTTTATCTCATCAATATTGTTAAGCAACAGGGTGAAATCCCCGTTGCTGAACAGCGCGGAGTCTAATCCGCCTGCCTGAAAATGTGAATTAAAACCTTTTGGGACTGTTATTTTCTGTTAAAGGTTATCTCTTTGGTTTCATTTGCCTTAAAATCAATCTTGCGCGAAGTGCCTCCGTAAAGCCTTATTTCAATTGTCTGCGCTTTGCCGCTCGTAACCTTAACATTAACCGTTTCACTGTTCCATTCAATATCGGCGTATGCGTTTGTTCTTGCACGCATACCCTTTATTTTTCCGCTTTTCCATTCTGAGGGAAGAGCGGGCAGCGCCTCGATAACGCCGCTGTTTGAATAAAGCAGCGTTTCATTAATAATGCCCACGGTTCCCATTACCGTGTCGGTGCAAAAGCAGTTTGAGCGCCTGTCGGTATTGTGATCCGTCATTAAAGAGGTGTAATATATTTCGCTGCTCATAAGGGTGTAAAGCGAGTTGTAAACGGAATCGGCGTTTTTGAGCCTTGCGCCCACAAGCGCCTTGTGAACCCAGCCGTGCGACGGGGTGTCGTCTTTTCCCTCGTTTTCTCTGTTTCTGTTTTCAACGGCTTTGCCGCAAGCCTTTGCGAGAGCGGCGTTATTTTGTGTCTCATAAGCAGGCCAAGCACAGTAAAGATGGCTTATATGGCGGTGCTTGTTATTTTCTTTGTATCTCGGCACAGACCACTCGCAGAGCGCTCCCGTGCCGTCGAATTTATAATCGGGAAGATAATTGAGCAGCCTCTCCCATTTCTCAATTCTTTTCTCATAACCCGCCGCGGCAACGGATTTTTCAACATCTATTGTCATTTTGAGTCCGTCGCGCGCCGCGGCTATATCCATTGCGGCGTTTGCCGTTATCGCCGAATTGTAACCCGTGGGGCTGTTTTCCGGCGAATAAGCGGGAATAAACATATATTTCTCGCCGAGTTCAAGTTTTGTTTTTCCCTTTTTATAACAGGCATTTCCGTTTTTGTCCGTATAGTATTCCGGCGTGCAGAGCTGCTCCCAAAAATCAGCCTGCTTTGTGAGCAGCGGGAGAAGTATATCCCTTTCCAAATCAAGCCTTTTGCCCTCAAATTCAATAACCGTGTTGCCACGGCACTGCCAAAATTCATATATGGGCAAAAGCAGCCAGCTCGCTCCCGCGTTCCAATACTGAAAAGGATAATAGATATCGTATTCAACCATCATCGCCCTGTCGCCGTCTGTGTTGACGGGCGCCTGAACAGCGTTTGTCATCGAATATGTTTTGGCGGCGTTATCCTCCCAATCGGGTATTTGGCGAAGAATAAATTTTATGTAACCCACGGCGGCATCGTAAACGTTGCCGGTATTCATACCTGAAACCTGAAGATTAACGTTTGCGTCCATAGTGTAAATTCCGCGCCACGGCGGATTCCACTCGCCCGTCCACATACCGCAGAGCCTGGGCGCAAGCGTTCCGGCGCAGCAGATTTGCGCGTATCTGCCCTGATTGTAAGCGCGTTCAACAAGCGCCGGCTCAAGCCGGCGGCTTTTTTTCTGAAGCTCAATTAAACTTTCGTTTGAAGTGTTTTTATTTTCGTTTCCGCCCAAGGTGAAATCAACGGCGTTAAACAGAGCGGCGTGCTTTTTTATGTGGGCGGCAAGCGCCGCGTTGTAATCAAACTCGCCGTGTGAGGAATATTTCTCCGCAACGGCATTCGTTTCTCCGAAAATTTTGTTTAAAAGTTCGTATTTTTCATCATCTTTAAAATCGTTGAAAGAGCCCATATCAAAGCTCCTGTCCGATTTGGTTATGAGGCACACCTCGTCCGCATTCGTGATTTTAATGCAGGGATTCGAGTGTGAACCGACGTTTTGCCTGTCCGTTTCGCATTCAAAAAATATTCTTTCTTTCGCTCCGCCTTTCACAAGCACCCGCGTTAAGCCGCAGAATCCGCCTTCCGCAAGCTCGCTGCCCGCGTAACTCGGATAATGGGTTATCTGCGCAATATAGCCGCAATCACGGTCAACGAGTTTTTTATAAATCATATTGACCTCGTCACCCATACCGAATTTCGCCATGGAGCCGCAGTCGTCTATTGATAACACAAGATTTATTTTTGCGCCTTTACTCGATTGCTTTATTCTTGTAACGGTCACGTTGTCCTCGCGGGAAGAAAATGTTGACCTTTCCCAAACGCCGTTTTCATCTGTGAATTTAACAACAATTTCGGCGGTTTCGTAATTTGTGAAACGAACATAATCACTGTAAGAGCAAGGGTTGATTTTAAGCCGCAGTTGATGCGACGGGTGAAAACAATAGTCAAAAGTTCTTTTTCTTCCGTTCACGTTCCATGTGTCGTCATAATTGATAACCGCCTGCCTTGCCTCTTCAAGCTCGGCAGTGAGCTCGCACGGCGTGAAACGCGGTTCCGCCGACGGCATTATAAAATAAATATTTTGAAAAATAAATGTTTCGTTATAGGGCGAGCCTGAGCATATAACGCCGTTTTCCCCGTTGCCGCTCACCATGCCGTCGCGCCATTTGCGCTGCTCCTCAGCGCTTTTAGGATATGGCGTTATTTCTGTAAATTCGTTGGAAAAGCATTTTTTCTCTGCCATATATTTCACTTGCCTTTGACGTTAAAGATTTAAATTTTCCCAGTCCGTTTTTTCATCTTTATAGAAAAATTCACGGTCGTGCTCGTTGATAACACGGAGAACCCGACAGGGATTTCCGACAGCGACAACGTTTGGCGGTATATCCTTTGTAACGACGCTGCCCGCGCCTATAACCGAATTATCGCCTATTGTGACCCCCGGAACGATAATCGAGCCGGAGCCTATCCAAACGTTGTTTCCTATGCGAACATCTTTGTTGTATTGCAGAGCCCGCTCCCTCAGCGCGGGAAAAATCGGGTGATTTGCCGTTGCCACGGTTACGTTCGGGCCAAACATAACCTTGTTTCCTATAAATATATTTGCGTCGTCAACAAGCGTTAGATTAAAATTCGCGTAAACGTAATTTCCCATAAATACGTGCCTGCCCGCCCAGTTTGCGTGAAACGGAGGTTCTATGTAGCAGCCTTCCCCGATTTTGCCGAACATCTTTTTAAGCAGAGCGGAGCGTTTTTCCGTTTCATTAGGACGTGTTGAATTAAAATCATACAGCAATTCAAGATATGAATTCTGCTCTGTCATAATTTCCTCAACGGTTGGATCGTAAATCAAGCCCGCGTCCATTCTTTCTCTTTCGGTCATAAATTTTACCTCCCTTAATTCACATTTATTAACAAAATTTTTTTACTTCGCGTCCGATAAAATTTTTAATATTTCATCTGCCGCATGATCCATGGGGAGCTCGGCGGAAAAGCTCTTATCTCTTGAAACGATTTCAACGATATTCTGTTTGATATTACGCGGACTGATTATAACTCTGAACGGAACGCCGAGCAAATCAGCGTCTGAAAATTTAACTCCTGCGCTAACCTCGCGGTCGTCATAAACCACCTCGGCGCCCCTGCCTTGCAGCTCCTCATACAGCTTGTCGGAATAGGACTTAACCTCGTCGCTGTCGGGTCGGAGGGCGCAAATGTGAACCTGCCAGGGAGCCACCGCAAACGGCCATATCGGCCCGTATTCATCATGGTGAGCCTCGCAGATTGCGGCGGCAAGTCTGCCCACTCCTATACCGTAGCACCCCATAATCGGATATTGCGATTTTCCGTCGGCGTCAACATATGTCATATTCATGGATTTTGTGTACTTTGTTCCGAGTTGGAAAATATTGCCCACTTCAATACCTCGTGAAACGGTTATAGAATGCTTTCCGCATTTTGGGCAAATGCCGTTTTCCGTGATTTTGGCAAAATCGTGAAATTCGGCTCCTTCTATATCCCTCTCAGTATCAAATCCCGTGTAATGATATTCGGGTATGTTTGCCCCGCAGGAAAGATTGTTAAGCCCTTCAAGCGAACGGTCAAACAAAACCGTGAAATCGCCCTTTAAATTTACGGGGCCTATATAGCCCGCTTTAAGCCCGCTCTCCTCAGTAATAACAGCGGGATGAATTTCACAGCCCAAATAATTTGTAAGCTTTGTTTCATTTACCTCAAGATCGCCTCGTATAAATAAAACAATATAACCGTTATCTGAATTTCGCTGATAAACCACCGCTTTGCAAGAGGTTTTTACATCGCATTTCAGAAAATTGCAAACATCTTCGATAGTATGAATATCCGGCGTGTAAACAAGCGTTAATTCTTCTGAATCGCCGTTTTTTTGATTTTTAACAATACATTCGGCGGCTTCCGTGTTCGCCCTGTAATCACATTCTTTGCAGATCGCAACGGAATCCTCCCCTATCGGAGTGAGCAGCATAAATTCATGAGAGGTGTTGCCGCCCATCATTCCTGAATCGGACGCAACGGAAATGACCTCCGGCAGACCCACACGTCTGAAAATGCGCTCATATGCCCTGTGACATTCGGCATAGTAATTTTCCAAATCCTTTCGGCTTGTGTGAAAAGAATACGCGTCTTTCATAGTGAATTCACGAACACGAATAAGCCCCGCGCGAGGGCGCGCCTCATCTCTGAATTTCGTTTGTATCTGATAAATCATAAAGGGGTATTTTGTGTAGCTCTGCGCCCATTCGCGCACAAGCTGAACAGCCGCCTCCTCATGGGTCATTCCGAGAACGAGAGGGCTGCCGCCGCGGTCGTTAAAGCGCGCCATTTCCTTGCCTATGCTTTCATATCTGCCCGATTCCTGCCAGAGCGACGCCGGCATAACAACGGGGAACTGAACCTCCTGACCGTCGATAGCCTCCATTTCCTCCCTAAGTATATTTTCAATCTTTCGGGTTATCCTTTTAAGCGGCAAATATGATGAAAAAATGCCGTTTGCCACATATTTAATATATCCGCCGCGAAGCATAAAGGCATGGCTGTCCACAACGCAGTCAGACGGTCTTTCGCGAAAACGCTCGCCTACAAGTTTTTCAAATTTCATAAATATAATCATTCCTTTCCGTTGCTTAATCCGCAATACTAAAATTTAATTTTTCTGAATTTCAGCGGAGAAACGCCCGTTTCTTTTTTGAAAAAGTAAATAAAGTTTGATTCGCTGTTAAAGCCCGTTTTAAAGGCAACGCTTTCTATTGAATCATCAGTTTGCCGCAGCAGCTCCTTTGCCCTGTCAAGGCGCACCGTGAGCAGATAATCATAAGGCGAAAAGCCGGTGCCTTTCTTGAAGAGCTTTGAAAAATAAGACGCGCTCATATTTGCCGCGGCGGAAATATCATTCACGGAAATATTTTCGTGATAATTTGAAGTTATAAATTTCTTCGCCGTTTCTATAATATCCGCTTTTTTACTTTCGTGATTTTGATTTTTCTTGCTTATATTGCAGAGCAAAGAATAAAGCCTGTTTGAAATATCATATTCGTTTTGATTTTGCTTAATACTTGAAATCACGTCCGAAATGTGTTCGGCGGTTTGCCTGCCGCATTTTATTTTTTGCCCTTTTTGCGCTTTGATTTCACCGAACCATTCGAGTGAATTGCCGCCGTCAAAATGCACCCACAAAGTGTGCGCGCTGCTTTTTGCAAAATATTTGTGCGGCTTATAGCAGTCTATCAGCAGCAATTCGTTTTCCTGCGCGTCAAGCTCAGTATTGTTTATGAGCATGGTTAAGGCGCCTTCAAGAACGTATATCGCGAGAATGCTGTTGTAGCTGTTTCTTTCAACGCAGTATTCGCTGCCGCAATAAAATTCGCCTGCCGCTATCGGGTAATACAATAATTTTTTTGCGGTTTGCGACGGGGTGTAAAAATACATATGAGAGCCTTTTTCAAGGCCGTTTCCTGTTAGCTGCATAATATTAAAATAAGATTTCTAAATTTTTTGATAAAATATCAAAACAAATCCTATGAAAAACATACTATAATAAAAATAAATCAATGTCAAGCGGGAGATGCTTATAAGTGAACAATATTTCTAAAGTTAATGTGTGGGAAGAAGAAATCATCATCCCCACATATGAAATCGGAAAGCCCGATAAAAATCCGCTTTTTCTTGAAAAAAGAGTATATCAGGGCAGCAGCGGCAAAGTGTATCCTCACCCCGTGATCGATAAAATAGGCAACAAAAAAAGGGATAAAGCGTATAAGGCTGTGTTTCTTGAAAATGACTATCTTAAAATTATGATTCTGCCGGAGCTTGGCGGCAGGGTTCACAGGGCTTATGACAAAACGAGAAATTATGATTTCGTTTATTACAATCATGTGATAAAGCCTGCTCTTGTGGGGCTCGCCGGACCGTGGATTTCGGGCGGAATAGAGTTCAACTGGCCGCAGCATCACAGACCGAGCACCTTTGACGAGGTGAATTATACATATCGCAAAAACGGCAACGGCAGCGCAACGGTTATTGTGAGCGAAACAGAAAATATGTTTCACACAAAAGGCGAAACGGAATTTACCCTGTATCCCGAAAAGGCATATCTTGAGTTGAAAAATCATCTTTTTAACAGAACAAACACAAAACAAACTTTTCTTTGGTGGGCGAATCCCGCCGTTGCGGTAAACGAAAATTACCGCAGTATATTTCCGCCCGATGTAACCGCCGTTACGGATCACGGAAAGCGCGATGTTTCAACCTTTCCGATTGCAACGGGAACTTATTACAAGGTGGATTATTCAAAGGGCGTTGATATTTCAAGATACAAAAATTTGCCTGTGCCCACATCGTATATGGCGGCAAAAAGCGATTACGATTTTGTGGGAGGCTATGACGAAGGCGCAGGCGCGGGAATTCTTCACGTGGCAGACCACCATATATCTCCGGGCAAAAAGCAATGGACTTGGGGATGCGGCGATTTCGGCAGGGCGTGGGAGAGGAATTTAACCGATACAGACGGACCTTACATAGAGCTTATGACAGGCTGCTTTACAGACAATCAGCCCGATTTCAGCTACATAGCGCCTATGGAAAGCAAGGATTTTACCCAGTATTTTATGCCGTATCACGATTTGGGAACCGTTCATAACGCAACAAAGGATTTGGCTCTTCATCTTGAGGCGGACGACAAGATAACCGTTAAGCTCTACTGCTCGGGAACGCTTGGAAAATGCGAAATTAAGATAAATGATATATTTTCTCAACCGCTTGATCTGATTTGCGCAAACACTTATGAAGTGAGCATTAAAAACAACGGTTACCGCTTTGAGGATATCACCGTTAAAATTATCAAAAACGGCAAAACCGTTTTGATGTTTAACGGAGATGTTAAAAAGCAGGATATTCCCAAGCCCGCAAAGCCCGCGCCGCTGCCCGCCGAATGTGAAACCGCCGAGGATCTTTATTTATACGGACTTCACGTTGAACAGTATCGCCACGCAACACGCAGAGCTGAAGATTATTACACCGAAGGGCTCAAACGAGATAAAACGGATATAAGGCTTAATAACGCCTACGGTATGCTGCTTTTCAAAAAGGGCTGTATTAAAGAAAGCGAGCGCTTTTTCAGAACGGCAATAAAAAAGCAAACGCGCTCAAATCCGAATCCTATCAACGGAGAAATATATTACAATCTCGGACTTTGCCTGTTTTATCAGGAAAGATACAATGAGGCATACGATTCATTTTATAAAGCCGTTTGGAATGCAGAAACAAAAAGCAATTCATATTTTTTTATGTCGCTGATCGGTTCACTTCAAAAAGAATATGAAACGGCGCTTGAATTTGTGAACAATTCGCTGATATATAACGCGCGTAATTTAAACGCTCTCAATCTTAAAACAATGCTTTTAAAGGCGCTTGGCGGGGATTATAAATCAAATGCCGATTATGCTTTGTCCGTTGACAATTTAAACATTGCGGCGCTTTATCAATCGGGAAAAGATATATCAAGGCATATAATAAATCCGAATATGCTGATTGATTTGTCTCTTGAATTTTTATCCGCGGGCTTTTATAATGACGCGCTGGAGCTGCTTAATATGGATAAATCCGACTATCCGATGATTGATTATTACAAGGCTTACTGCTCTTATAAAGCGGGTGAAGAATATAAATCGCATCTTGATAAGGCGTTTTGCCGCGATCCCCGATGCTGTTTTCCAAACAGGCTTGAGGATATTGAGGTGCTTACATTTGCAATGAGCAAAAATCAAAGGGATTTTAAAGCGCCGTATTATCTCGGAAATTTGTATTACGACAGGGAACGCCACGGCGACGCAATAAGCTGCTTTGAAAAATCAGCGGCTCTCGGCTGTGATTTTGCGACTCCATACCGCAATTTATCACTGCTTTATTACAATTTTAAAAACAACGCGGATAAAGCGCTTGAATTTATGAACAAAGCGTTTTCAATTGATGAAACAGACGCAAGAATACTCTATGAGCTTGACTTGCTGAAAAAGAGGATCGGAGTTTCGCCCGCAAAACGTCTTGAATTTCTGCAAAGGCACTTAAAAACGGTTTGCAGCCGCGACGACCTTTATCTTGAATACATAACACTTCTCAATCTCACAGGCAGTTATGCCGACGCTCTGAAACTTATTCTTAAGCAACCGAGAGTCGAACATAATAGGTTCGGCTCTCCGTTGCTTACGCACGAATTCCACCCGTGGGAGGGCGGAGAAGGCAAGGTGCCGGAGCAATATCTTTTTTCAAATATTGCTCTTGCGGCGGAAAATCTGAAAAACGGCAGCACGCAAACAGCTATAAACCACATTAACAGCACCTTTGAATATCCTCAAAATCTTGGAGAAGGCAAGCTTTACGGCGCACAGGAAAACAGGCAAAACTATTATCTCGGCTGCGCTTATGAAAAGGCGGGCAAAACCGACATTGCGAAAATGTATTTTGAGAAAGCGTCTGAAGGAATATCCGAGCCCGCTTCTGCCGTTTATTACAACGACAGACCGCCCGAAACGATTTTTTATCAGGGCTTGGCGCTGCTCAAGCTCGGTGATGCCGAAAACGCGGAAAACCGTTTCCGCAAACTTATTTCATATGCCGATAATCATATTAACGACGATGCGGAAATTGATTATTTTGCCGTTTCTCTTCCGGATTTATTGGTGTTTGAGGAAGATCCGAAAACAAAAAACAGATTGCACTGTTTATTTATGAAAGCGCTGGGCTTATACGGATTGGGCAGCAAAGATGAGAGCAGGCGTTTATTTGAGCTGGCGCTAAAAGAAAACCGAAATGTGTTTCAGATTGCAACGCATTATCAATTACTGTTTATTCAAAGCGAATCAAATTCAAAGGAGGAGCGAATATGCGACGCGTTATTTCTTTAAACAAATGGGATTTTTCAATTAAAGAATTGAATTATTCGGCAAAAGTTACCGTTCCGCACACCTGGAATGTGGATGAAAACGTTATGAAACACAGAGGCACGGCGGAATATCAGACTACCGTTTTTATAGATAAAACACTGAAAGACAAAAAAGCGTTTATCTCATTTAACGCTGTTTATCACACGGCGGATGTTTACATAAACGGCGCTTTCGCGGGTCGGCACAGCCGTTCGGGCTTTACCCCTTTCGGCTTTGATATCACAAGCAAAGTTGTTTTCGGCGGCAACAATAAAATCAAAGTGATTGTGAGCAATGCCCACATTGAAGAAATGCTTCCCCACGGTGATGATTTTGACTGGGCGGATGACGGCGGCATAATAAGAAAAGTCGAGCTGCTCTTTGCCGAGCCAAACGGAATTGAATATCTGCGCACGGAAGAAGAAATACGCTCCTTTAATAATGAGCTTTGCGGCGGCACACTGAGAATAAAAACAGCCTTTTTTGACGGCAAATCACACAGCGGCACGGTTAAAATCACAGACTATTCAAACAATGAAACAATCATAAGCAAGCATTTAAACAGTATTGAAAATGAAATTGCGCTTGAATTTGATAATTTAAAGCTATGGAGCTGTTATTCCCCGAATTTATACAGAATCGCGCTTGAAACCGATAACGATTTTTATGAAATACGAACAGGATTTCGCAAAATTGAAGTTCAGGGAGAAAAAATACTTTTAAACGGCAGGGAAATATATCTTAAAGGCTGTGAATGGATGCCCGGTTCTCATCCTGATTACGGTATGGCGGAGCCGCTTGAACACAGCATCAAATGCTTAAAGCAGCTCAAAAACGCGGGCTGTGTTTTCACCCGCTTTCACTGGCAGCAGGACAACGGCATTTTTGATTGGTGCGATGAAAACGGTTTGCTCGTTCAGGAGGAAATACCTTATTGGGGATATCCCAAAAAGGCAACGCCGTTGCAGCTTGACATAGCAAAGCAGCAGGCTGATGAAATGGTTTATTTTCATTCGCACCACCCGTCTATAATATTTTGGGGCGTAGGCAACGAGCTTGGAGCGGAAAGCGAGCCCACCGTTGCGTATGTTCGAGAAATGGTTAAATATTTTAAATCAATTGATTGCAGGCGCCTTGTAAACTACGTTTCCAACACATTGAGCCGTGTTGAAAACGCCGATAAGGACGACGCAACCCTTTACGGCGATATTGCAATGTGGAATGATTATCTCGGTTTGTGGGAGCCGAGCAACGATATTGAAAACCATATGATAAGAACCTGCAAAAAGGCTGAGGGTATGCCGCTTGTTGTTTCGGAATTCGGGCTTTGCGAGCCGCATTTTAAGGGCGGCGATGAGGAAAGATCGCGAATCCTTGAAGAGCGGATTAAAATGTATAAAAAAATAGATAATATAAAAGGATATATGTGGTTTTCGTTAAACGACTATCGCACTCACTGCGGTGAGGAAGGCGAGGATAAAATGCGCCGCCGCGTTCACGGCTCAACGGATCTTTACGGAAACGAAAAGCCGTCTTACAGATTGCTGCAAAAGCTGTAAAAACATCTGCCGCGCCTTGCGCCGCTTTTGCGTTTGGGGCAGGATATATTTTAATCAGCCCGTCATATATTTTTATTTTAAGTTAATTACTGACCGCCGAAATATCCCGCGATTTGTAAATTTTTATAATGCGAATTATTGAAGACGCGGAGCATAAAATATTAAAGCTCCTTTCAAAAATTATTATGATTGTTTAAAGGTTGGTGAAAAATATGGCGGAAAATTTAGATGAAAAGGCGTTTCGCGGCTGTATTCAAAGCGCAAAAACTCCTGTTTTTGTTGATTTTTATAATGACGGCTGTGCGCCGTGCAGAAGAATAGCACCGATTATCGGAATGGCGGAGGAAGAATTCGGCGGAGCGATGAAATTTGCGGAAGTTAATATAGGTATGAACCCTTCTCTGATTGAAGAGGCGGATATTTCCGCAACTCCTACGCTGGTGATTTTTAAAGACGGAAAAGAAATCAGCCGTCACATAGGCGCTGCCGATTTTGAAACGATAAAAGAATTTATAGAAAACAATATTTAAACTAAAAACCGATGCGTCAATCCCAAAACAAGGGTTGACGCGCTTAAAAAGCTGAATAACGTTTATGTTGTTGCGGGCGAAAGCTGCGAAACCGCCGTTAAGGGCGTTTTTGCGGCGGGAGATATCCGAAAAAAGGCGCTCCGCCGGGTGGTAACAGCCGTTGCGGACGGTGCCGTTGCCGCAACAGGGGCAATAAATTTATTGAAACAGCTTAAACAATAAAAACGGGGCTGTAAAAAAACAGCCAAAAGAAAAGCCGGGATTCACGGAAAAGTGAGTCCCGGCAGTTTTTGCTCAAAACAAAGCGGATTTTTATTTTATAATAAGTCAAGCGTTACATTATAATCGTCTAAATCATAATTACCCGCGGAATTTTTGAGGATTTCAAACAAATCCGCTTTTTTGCCGTCTATGGTTTTAATGTTGATTTTTTTAAAAATCGGGTTAAGGCGTTTTAAAAAGCCGATGAAAACATCTCCCTTCGGCGTGCCCTCCTTAAAGGTTTGGTTGCCCTCAAACACGCCGCGAACAAGCTCTGTTATATACTCCTTCAAAAGCATGGGTTTAATTGATTTGCCGCACTTTATCCACAGAAGTCTGCAAACACCGCCTATCGTTATTTTATTTATGATTCTGCCTGCCAGCTTAACAGCGCCGCTTAGCGCTTTTTTACCGTCCGCGCCGAATCTGGACAAAATTCTTGCCGGATTATACTGCATATCGTCAAGCATATTCAGTATCATTGAATCAAATAAATCCGAAAGATACCGCTTGCAGCCCTTGCCGTTTGTATCCCATTCAAAATCGGGAGTTTCAATGCTTTTTATTATCGCCTTGTTATCCGAAGTAACCGTTACGTGGCGAATAACGGCAGGGTCGGCTATAATCGAGCCCGTGCAAACATCATAAAATTTGCTGCCCTTTTCGGTTATCTTTAAATTAACGCTCTGATTGTGCATATGACCTGTAAACGCAAGGTGCACGCCCTCATCGGCAAGCATTGTTGTAACCGCGTCGCTTTCAATTTGCACGGCTGACGGAACAACCGAGAAAATCGGCTGACCGGGGAGCAGAGGGTAATGATTCATCGCAAACATAATCTGCCCGTCCTCACGGGCTTTTTTTGTCTGCTCTTTTATCCAGCCGATCTGCTCTTCGTCAAAATGCTTTTTTCCGTCGGCGGCGCCGTCGTTATTCAGCGCCAGCAGGCGCACCCCGTCACAGAGCTGGGCAACGTAAGATAAATGCTTTCTGTCCACGGCAACGGCATCTTTAAAGCCGAAATCATAATAAAGATCAAACAATTCATCACGTTTTGTGCTTTCGGGAGCGAGCCTTCCGCTTTCGTTAAAGGCAAAGCAATCGCTGCCCTCGTTTTTAAAGTCGTGATCCGCAGTGATAACATAGATTTTTTTGCCCGATTCCTTTAGCTCATTAAGCAGCTTTATGAATTCAAGATGGCTTTCCTTTTCTCCGTTAAACGATAAATCTCCGGCAATAAGAACCGTATCCGCCTCATCAGCCTTTTTCAGCCAGTTAAAAACCGAACGGTTTATAGCCTCGGTTTCGGCAAAGCATTTCTGCTCAAAGCGCATAAATTCATCATATTCTTTTCCTCTCGCGCCCAGGGAATTCTTAAAAAAATGCGTGTCTGTTATTAAGTAAAATTTAAAATTTTCCATAGCTCCACCACTGATTTTATCTGCGCAGTTATTCTGCCTGTTCTTTATTTTCGGAATCCGTTTCGCCCTCGGCTGCGCTCTGCGCCGCAAGCGCCTCGCGGCGGGCAAGCACGGCGTTGTGTATATCCTCTTTTGTTTTTCCCGTGAGCTTGTAGAAGAAGAAAGGAACTCCCGCAAGGAACATCATAAGACCGTGGACGATAGTGTAGAAGAACAAAAGCATTATCTTTGTGTGGAGGCTCTGCTCCTGAGCAACACCGTTAACAGCCTGCACGTATTCTATAATCGGAACCTTGGTGCCGTAAAGTATAGCGGGAGCAAGGGCAGACGCGATCGTGCCGGAAATCATTGTGCCGATACCGATAACAAACGGGAGCGACGCGTCAAGACGCTTTCCCGTTTTAAGCTCAATAGCCTCAAGCACATCTGCCTGAAACATTGTGGGCAGAAGATTTGACGCGCCGAACTGCAAGCCTATAAGAAACAGCGTTACAACAAAAATTATCTGTAAAGCGCTGCTTGGGTTTTTGAAGTATGTGTAACCTACGGCAAAAGCAATGCAGTTTGCAATAACGGAATAAATGCCGCTTGCAATATAAAGCTGTTTTGAATTGAACTTGTTGAGCAGGAAATTGATGATAAGCATACCGACTGCCGTTCCGATACCCGTTGGCAAGCCGAAAAGAAGAAACTTTCCGGGTCCCAAAAGCGCCTCCGCAAGGAAAATGCCCATATATGTTGAAACGCCTCTGAAGCTCTTTAGAAATTCCGATATGATAATAGTCCATGCGTATTTATTTTTGATAACGTCTGCGTAGCCGGCAACGGGATTTTTCTTTTTGTTATTGTATGTTATTCTCTCACGAACTGTTTTCATTCCGAGAAGCATTGTTATAATTCCGAATACACCGCACAGAGACGCAACTCCGATATAGCGCAAAGCTTTATCCTTAATTATAAACGCAAGCACAAGCTCAACAACAAGCGGAGCGGAATTGCCCACGGCTGAAACGATAGATCTAAAGGATATCACCGTGTCGCGCTCTTTCATATTTGGGGTCATAACTATTGCAACCTTGTTTACGCAATCGCCGAAGTTTGTGCAAACAGCCCACGCAACAGCAACCGTTACAAGATAAATCATAAGTGTTGAACCCGTAATTCCCTTTGGCGCCCAAAAAGAAAGCAGCAGGAATATGCCCGTCGGAATCGCAACAAGCAGCGCAAGCGGTCTGAATTTTCCGCCCTTGCCTGTTTTTCTTGTGTCAATATACATGGCGATGAAGAAATTCAATATAAACGGAATAACGGAGGTTAGGGTGTTGAACAGACTCACGCTGCTGTCCGGCAATGATAACACATTGATTAAATAGTCGCTCCTGTAGGAGCCGACCGTGCCCGTCATCATCGTGTAAAAGAACACCGCAACAAGATAAAGTATAAATTCCCTGCCCTTAATATATTTTTGCTCTTTCTGCGCCAAAACCGATTCTGACATAATTTTTACTCCTTTTAATTCATTTCGCGAATTTTAACGAAGCCGTGAAACATTCACAGATCCGCAAATTATTTATAAAGAGGACCGTAATTTTTGCAGGCGCGGAAATCGGCGGACTGAATATCCTCCGTGCCGAAAGCTGACCAAGCGTGCGGGCGGAAAATCCTTTTTTCGTCCACATTATGCATATTTACGGGAATGCGGAGCATCGACGCAAGAGTTATAAGGTCGGCGCCCACATGGCCGTAAACCGTTACTCCGTGGTTCGCGCCCCAATTTGCCATAACGCTGTAAACATCGCGGAACGCTCCCTCGCCTGTCAGATTCGGAACGAACCATGTTGTAGGCCAAGTCGGGTCGGTTCTCTTGTCAATTATATTATGGATCTCGTCGGGAAGATCAACGGTGTATCCCTCCGCGAGCTGAAGGACGGGGCCTACTCCGTCTATAACATTTACTCTGAGCATTGTTACGGGCATCTGCGCGCTGCATCTGAAATGGCTTGAAAATCCGCCGCCGCGGAAATATTCATAGTTTGCTCTGCACCAATCAGTGGCGTCTAAGCAAGCCTTGATATCCTGCTGAGTCATTTCCCAGAACGGCTTCATGCAGCCCTCGCCCTTGCTGTTTTTAACGGCGCCGCTGCCGTCAAGAGCCGTTGCGCCGGAATTGATAAGATGAATAATGCCGTTTTTCGCCGCGCCATCGGGTCTGACACCCGTAACACGCTCGCACGCGTCTGCGCTCCAATAGGTGCGAACGTCATGGAAACACGGCGCACAGTGTGAAACAAGCGTTCCGAGCATCATTGAAACACCGTTGAGAGTGTCGTTTTCCGTTGCGAACGGAGTGGGCATTTTAGCTCCGTTCCAATCAAATGTAGACGCCATAATTGCCTCTGTGAAATCGGCGTTGGGCAGCCAGTCCGTCCAGTTGCGCTGACCCTGAAATCCGCCCGCAACGGCGTTTTTACCAAGCGCCTCTTCGTGCCAGCCCATTTCATCAAGCTTTTTGTTTCCGTAAAGGATATCTCTCATAACCATAGTCATTTTCGTTATGAATTCCCAATCCTTGTCTGCCGCAACAACCTTTGATTTTCTGATTATTTCGGGCAGATTTTTACCCTCGTTTACGTCAAAGCCCTCTTTGCAGTTTTCCTTAACCCATTTAAGCGCTTTTTCATATTCGTCGGCATCGTAAATTTTTAAAGTGATACGGCGAACTATCTCTGTCATATCAACCCACTCGGCGCGGATTCCGAAATATTTTTGAAACATATCCGCATTGCAGTATGAACCGGCAATGCCCATAGCCACGCCGCCCAAATTAACATACGCTTTGTTTTTCATCCAGCCGACGGCTACGGACGCCTTGGCAAAACGGAGTATTTTTTCCGCAACATCATCGGGGACGCTTGTATCCGTCATATCCTGAACATCGTGCCCGTAGATAGAGAACGCGGGCAATCCCTTTTGAGCGTATGCCGCCATAACCGCGGCAAGATAAACGGCTCCCGGGCGTTCCGTGCCGTTAAAGCCCCACACTGCCTTAATCGTTTGCGGGTCCATATCAAACGTTTCGGAACCGTAGCACCAGCACGGCGTAACGGTTAATGTTGCAACCACGTTTTCGCAGGAAAACTGCTCGGCGCATTTTGCAGCCTCGGCGCCTCCGCCTATTGTTGTGTCGCAGATTACGCAGCGAACCGGCTCTCCGTCGGGATAGCGCAAAGTTGATTCAATAAGCTCCTTTGCGGCAAAAGCCATTCCCATTGTTTGCTTTTCAAGGCTTTCACGCACACCGCCCCAACGGCCGTCTATAACAGGTCTTATACCTATTTTCGGATAAATCATAATTTATTACCTCTCTTATTATTTATTTTTATTCCGCAGCGCGGACGCGCAGAATTTTTTATATGCTTTTTTCCAGCTTTCGGCATCTTCGGGCTGATACAGCTTAACACACTCCTGCTTTCTTATAAGCGCTCTGCCCTCGTCAATATCCTTAATATCGCCGAGCGCAACAAGCTGAAGCAAAATATTTCCGAGCGCTGTTGCCTCCGTGGGGCCGGCAACAACGGGAATTCCAAGGCTGTTTGCCGTTAAGCGGCAGAGAAAAGAGTCTTTTGTGCCGCCGCCGAGCAAATGCAAAACATCAAATTCCCTGCCTGTGTTTTCCGATAACTGATTTAACGCGAATCTGTATTTCATGGCAAGACTTTCATATATGCATCGCACCAAAGCCCCGTCGCTTTCGGGCACGCTCTGATTTGTTTTTTCGCAGAATTCTCGTATTTTTTCCGGCATTGAGCCCGCCGCCGCGAATTCGGGAGAATCGGGGTCTATAAAGCAGGCGAATGAACGGCTTGCCCTTGCAAGCTGCTCCATATCGTTAAAGGAATATTCCCTGCCCCGCCCTTTAAAATTTCTGCGTATTTCCTGAATAAGCCACAAACCGCTTATATTTTTAAGATAATTGATTTTGCCGTTCGCGCCAAGCTCGTTTGAAAGCTCGTCAAGCATACTTTTTTCCGTAAGCACGGGGGAATCGCACTCACAGCCGATAAGCGACCATGTGCCGCAGGACAGAAACGCGCAGCATTTTTCTTTTTCCGACGGCATTGCCGCAACAGCGCACTGTGTGTCGTGGCCTGCCGCCCTTATAACCTTAATTCCGTTGTATTCGCCCGCAACCGTTGAGCTGTCAGCAAGCGGCTGCAAAATATCGGAGTTCATTCCGGCGAGACGCGCGATTTCATAATTCCAGCAGCCGTTATTAAAATCGTACATTTGCGAAGTGGAGGCAATCGTTTTTTCCGCCGACTTGTTGCCGCAAAGCGCCCACACAAAAAGATCCGGCATAAAAAGGAGCGTTTTCGCGTTTTTTCTGTGCTCGGCGGCAAGCTGAAACAGCGTGTTTATCGCCATAATTTGATTGCCTGTTGCCCTGTATAAATCATAAGGCGATATTTTTTCAAATATCTTTTCGGGCATATTGCCTGTGCGTTCGTCACGATAGTTTACGGGCATACCCAAAAGGCGGTCGTTCTCATCAAGCAGACCGTAATCAACGCCCCACGTGTCAAATGCGAGCGCGTCAATATCGCCGCATTTTTCAACTGTTTTTTTCACCTCTCCCAGCAGATAGTCAAAATCCCAGCAGAGGTGTCCGTTTTCATAAACAGGGATATTTTCAAATCTGTGCACTTCGCTGTATTTGAGATTTTCTCCGTTGTATTCCGCCTTTATTGCCCTGCCCGTTGACGCGCCGAAATCAAATGCGAGAACCTTGCTCAATAGGTTACAACCCCTTTCTTGAGAAGCACATTGGCATAAATGGCGGTTTCTCCCGTGGCAATTATAAGATACGCTTTTTTCGCCCTCTCATAAAAAGCAAAACGCTCCGTCATTTCTATACCGTGGTTATCAGGCTCATATTTATTGAAGATTTCTTCATAAGCTTTCCATATTTCGGGAGTGGGCGCGCTGTCTCCCTTAACAACCTCCATATACGCAACCGGCTTTTCGGTATATCTGTCAAGGGGAATAAGGCGCAGCACCGCATCGAGCAGCTCCGCCGTGCCATGACCGTCCGCTCTGACAACAACGGCGTTTTTTCCGATGCTCTCGCAGGGGAAATTGCCGTCCGCAATAACAAGCTCGTCGCCGTGACCCATTTCACACAGCGCCTTTAAAAGTTCGGGCGAAACAACAGGTGAAATTCCTTTAAGCATAACGGTTTCCCCTCCTTTTTAATCCTTTTTATGTAAAATCGGATCGTCGGGATTAAATGTTTTGTATCCGGGATGTCTGCCCGTCACCCGATAATATCCTCTTAAATCAATAAGCTTTTGTATATTTTCTCTGCTGATATCGTGGCTGCCGCCGAGAATAACGGCGTTTATCGTGATTTTTGCCCATAGCTCAAGACTTTCCATTCTGTAAAACGCTGTTACAACATCACTTCCAACGGCAAGAGCGCCGTGATTTTCAAGCAGCATAACGTCGTGCTCCTCAAGATAAGGCTCAATTGCGTTCGGCACCTCGACCGTTGACGGAGTGCCGTACGGCGTGAGCGGAACGGAGCCGATAACGGCAACGTCTTCAATCATATTATACATATCCATTGCTTTGTGGGCAACCGCAAAGCCGGTTGCTCCGGGCGGATGGGCGTGGATAACGCTCATAACATCGCTGCGCCTGTCATAGCATCTAAGGTGCATTTTTATTTCGCTTGACGGGCGAAGCCCCTCCGCCGCCTCAAGCACATTGCCCTCGCTGTCTATTCTTATCAGCTTTTCGGGCGTGATAAACGATTTGCTCATTCCCGTGGGCGTGGCAAGTATGGTGCCGTCGTTAAGTTTTACGCTGACGTTGCCGTCGTTTGCCGCAACCCAGCCGAGCTGCCACATTTTATGGCAAATATCGCATATCAGTTCTTTTTGCTCTTCAATATTGCTCATTTAATGAAAACCTCCCGTTATTGACGTATTGACTAATTGAATATTAAATGATACTCTAATTGTATTATAATGTATATTTATATTAATTTCTTGGTTAATACGGATAAAATTATATAACAAAATTCACTTTTTCGTGTTAAACGGAATTGAAAAGCGCGCAACGCGTTTCGGCGCGCTATGCGGCATAAAAAATTTAAGACGGTTTTATGAGGCAAAAATATGGATTACAGTTCACTTCACGAGGATAAAAAAAGAGGCAAATTTGATTTTCCGATAGAATTATATTATGTTGATTCTTCGGCTCCGAGATATCAGATGCCGCTGCATTGGCATCTTGAATATGAGCTTATTCTTGTTTTGAAAGGGAATTTTCACCTGAGCATAGACGGAAAAAAGTATTTATTGGAATCGGGGGACAGCGCTTGGATAAGCGACGGAGCCATGCACGGAGGAGAGCCGGAAAACTGCATATACGAATGTGTTGTTTTTGATTTGGCGGCGCTTTTGCGCGATACGCCGCTTTGCACAAAATCCGCTAAGGATTTTTTAACCAACAGCGATTCATACACCGGCAAATTGAAAAAAGGCAGCGCCGACGCTCTGCTTGCAGACAAAATATTTGAGGCAATGGAAAAAGAGCAAAACGGCTATGAGTGGGTAACGATCGGTCTTTTGTGGCAGCTTATGGGCAATATGATGAAAAAGAATAACGGCAATATCGTCAGCTGCAATAATCCGCGCCGTCAAATCTCAAAAATCAAAGCTGTTTTAACATATATAAGAAACAACTACGATTCACAGGTTACACTTGAGGAATTATCAAGGATTGCGGAAATGTCTCCAAGATATTTTTGCCGTGCCTTTTCCGCCGTGACAGGCAAAACTCCGATTGCTTATCTTAATTATTACAGAATAGAATGCGCGGGAGAATATTTGAGATTAACCGATAACTCAATAACCGATATCGCTCTTTCCTGCGGATTTAATGATATGAGCTATTTTTCAAAGCAGTTTAAGCGATATAAAAATCTCACTCCGTCTCAATACAGAAAATTCAATTGATATTTTATCGCCTAATCGGATAATTAAAAAGGGCAGGGGTATTTTTAAAAGAACGCCCCTGCCTGAAAATATATAAAAAATTTCGCGCGTTTGCACAGCGGCTGTCTTTAAAATTTTGAAACGGTCACGTCTTTGCGCGAATTATTTCAAAAATTATGTAACCTTTTCGGCAGATGAGTTGTTAATAAAGTGAAAGGGCTTTAAAGGAGCGATACAATGACAAAGGATAAATTCATACATGTTGTAAAGCGCAATAATCAAAGGCTTTATATGCTCGCATTGTCTTTCACCAAAAATCACTTTGATTCCGAAGATATTATTCAGAATGTTTTTTTGAAATTGTGGAAATACGGCGGTGAATTTGAAAATGACGATCATATAGATAAATGGCTGACAAGAGTGTGTATTAACGAGAGCAAAAACTATATAAAGCTGTCTTTCAGGAAAAATATAACGCCGGATGACGCAAATGATTTTTACACCTTTGACAGTCGGGAGGATCACGACGTTTTCAATGCGGTTATGTCTTTGCCGAAAAAAGAACGCTCGGTCATACACCTGTTTTACTATGAAGATATGTCTGTAAAGGAAATGGCAAAAATGCTTGATATAAAAGAGTCTTCCGTTAAAACAAGATTGCACCGTGCGAGGCAGCGGCTTAAAAATATTTTAGGAGATGAATGGGCAGATGAATAGAAAAGAATATAAAAAGGCAATGGCGGGAATCAGACCCTCCGAGCGTACCGTTGAAAGAATAACGGATATTCCATACGAAAGCAAACCGAAAAAAAGCAGAAACACTATTATAAAAAAAGCAACCGCGGCGGCATTGTCACTTGCGCTTATAGCGGGCGCGGGATTCGGCGTAAATCTTATAGTTGAAAGCAATAAACCGCTCGGAATAATGGTTTTATATGCGGATGAATATATGAGCGTAAAGAGCGGAACAAAGCAAACAATATGCAAAGGCTTGTATTATGCCCCCGCGGATGATGAAAAAAAGCGGGAGGAGCAGTATCAGAAAGCCCTGAAGGATTACAATGACATTGTGAACGAGGCAGGGGAGCTTGATAACGGCGAGCCCGCCGTGTGGCAGGGCGTGGGCGAATACGATATTTACGATAAAAACGGAAACGCCGCCGCGAAACTATACACTTCGGGAGCGGGCTGTTTTGTTGCCGACAAAGAAAAATACGGAAATGTAAAATCTTTTACTGTTGAAAACGAAAACGAAAACGCTTATCTTGATTTTGAATGGGAAAAACGACTGAGATGATGTTAAACCGAACAGAGGAAAATACGGACGCCGATAATCCATATTCACCTTTTATTGACCATAAGTTCACTTTGACAGGTGATGAACTTCGTCACAGCCGGCAGAGCATAGGCGGAAAGGGATACACGGTTGAATGGCGGAGCGCTGATGAGATTTTTGAAACCGTATCAGACGGAAGCATTGCCGATGTGACCGCCATTACTGATAAAATAACGTTTACGTTTGAATATGAAGACGGCACTGTTGAAAGCGCAAGCGTAAATATATCGTTTGACAGCTACGGACATATGCAGATTTCATAATATAAGTGAACATTGCGTGAGCCCTGCTACACTTTGATGCGGAGCAGGGCTTGATTTTGCTGTTTAGTTGTTTATGCGCTCTTTCAAAATATTGAGCTCGTTTTCATACAACGATTTATCAAGCTGAAATTTTACGGTTTTTCCGTTGCTGTCCGTAAAATTAAAATAATAAAAATTCACATTTCGGGAAATTTCCGAATTATAAGAAGTTTTAATTTCCTCATTGCAGCTTTTGATTTCGGAATAATTATAATATCTGCCTTGTTATTTTAGTTTTTTTCAGCCGAATCATTCTTTGCGAATATTTTTCTTGCCTTTTCACTTGGGCTCACGGAGCCGAAATGACTTATTATTCCCGGCAGTCTTTTGTATGCCTTCGGATCCCATTCTTCGGGCTTTGCGGCGTATTCTGTTCCGAAATACGGAATTAAATCCGCCGTTTCTTTTTTGAATACCGCATAAGGGGGCTTATTTTTGCTCCAGGCTGTTTGAGCCGCCGCGATAAATCTCGGAAAACACATATATTCCATACGTTTTATATTGTCAATATATTCCGTCCATATCGGCGCGTCAACTCCGATAACGTTTTCGTTTACCATCGGATCGTAGCAATACACCTTTTTAAGGGGCGTCATAGAATAGGGGTAATCGGCGTAATAGTGGAAAAAATCGCTGTTTATTATTTTGTTTTGGCTTTTTACGCTGAGATGAGACGGATCCATCCACATTTGAACCGTTACCGATTTATCCAGATTCCCGCCTTTAAGGCTCTCGTTCCAAGTAATAACCTTTTTGCCTTTTTGCGCAAGATGCTTTGTGATGCGGTTTATAAACAGACCTTGTAGTTCGTCCTCATTTTTAAGCCCCTCATCAGCGATTGCTTTTTGGCATTCGGGGCAGCTTTTCCATTGCTGTTTCGGAGCTTCGTCGCCTCCGAGATGAATATATTCGTCTGTGAAAATTTCGCACAGCTCATCAAGAATCAAAAACAGCGTTTCATATGTTTTTTCATTTCCGGCGCAGATAATATCCTTAAAGATGCCCGGCTTTGTTTTGATTTCAACCTTTTTGCCGCGGCAGGCAAGCTCAGGTATTGATTTAAGCAAAGCGGACGCGTGACCCGGCATATCGAATTCGGGAACAACGCTCATATGATTTTTATGCGCAAACGAAACAATATCCTTCATTTCTTCTTTTGTATAATAGCCTGAGTGGATCTCTTCGTTTTGCTCCGCCCCGAAATGATTGCCCTTCCTCACCGAACCGATTTTTATAAGCTCAGGTCTGCAACCGATTTCAGGACGCCAGCCCTGATCGTCAGTAAGGTGCCAGTGAAAAACATTGAACCTAAGCTTTGAGCAATAAGCTATCATTTTCTTTATGTCTTCAACGGAAATGAAATGGCGGCAGGAATCAAGCATAAACGAACGGTAAGAAAATCTGGGAGAATCCTCAATATGAACATTCGGGATTTGCCCGCCGCACTGAAATTTTATCTGCTCCAAAGCGCCGCGGGCATAGAAAAATCCCGCGTCCGATGACGCTCTGAGCGTTATTCCGCCGTCAATATCCATAGCAAATCCCTCGGCGGGAACGGCGTTGTCAATCTCTGTTTTAATTTCCGTTTCGGCATTTGTGAAACCGCTCTTGTAAACAATTTTTTCGGGAGCGGGAATAAGCGCAATGTTCATCATAACACACCTTTTCTTTCAGTTACGAACTGTTTCAGCCGTTTGTTTTGTTTTCTTAAATGTTATAGCTTTTTTCGCATAACTATTCGCCATTTTGTTTCGGTATGCGTCTCAAAGCCAAGCTTTTAATATAAAAGCGCTTTTCCGCGCCTTTTGAGCAATTTTCCAATCAAAGTATAACACAATTGTTCAAAAAATCAAAGCCCGCACGATTTTATGACCGCCCCGTATTAAATTGAATTAAATATTTTGAAAAGCCGCTTGATTCGGTGTCAAGCGGCTTTCGGAAATTTGATTATCGGGCTTTTTTAAGGCGATATTATTTTATCAGCTTATAATATTCCGTTGGGGTCATATGAAAATATTTTTTAAACACGGTTATGAAATGTGACTGTGACGAAAAGCCGAGCCGGCAGCAGATTTCGCCGCAGCTTTTTTTCTGCATAATCAATTCCTTTGCGATTTCGAGTTTTTTCCTTGTGATATAGGCGCTTAGGTTTTCGCCCATTTCATTTTTAAAAAGCTGAGAGAGGTAATCGGGCGATATCCCGCAGATTTCGGACAGCATTGAAACCGTGATTTTTTCATTTATATTTTCATTTATATAACAAATACATTTTCTGACGTGCGGCGATTGCGAAGGCTTGCTCTTGCTTTTTCCGACCGCTTTTGTAAGGCGGATAATTTCGTTTGCGAGAAAATTCAAAATGCTGTCCGCCGAGTTCATACCGTCAATTTTTATTATCGCACTGTCGGAAAAATCATATGCGCTCTTTTCGTTAAGTCCGCCCTGTATCGCATAGCGTGTCGCAAGCGTTATCGTGCTCACCGCGATATATTTATACTGCATAATACTGTTGTTTGACAGCCTGCCCGTTATAATTGAGGCGCTGAGATTTTGCAGTTCGGCAATCAGCTTTTTTATATCGCCCTGCTGAACACAGGAAAACAGCCTTATTTCATCTCTGTATCGCGTGCGTTTTTCTGCCGTGCCGGATAAATCATTTTCAAGCGTTTTTATGCTGAGAAGTTCTCCTATTTTCACAGTATCACCCCTATTTAAGTATAATATTGAACGGTCTGATTTTCAATATATCGGGATTATTTACTTATGAAAAATAAAATTATCAAAGAAAAATGAAAAAATAAAAAATCCCCGAAACCGCATAAATACTACGGTTTCGGGGATTTTAATGGCGCAGATGAAGAGATTCGAACTCTTGAAACGGGTCTTCCGTTTACACGATTTCCAATCGTGCTCCTTCGGCCAGCTCGGACACATCTGCAAAGAGCGGAGTTTTCGACCGCTCATATAATTTACTACATTTTTTTCAATTAGTCAAGTACCTGATAATAAGATGAAAATTGATTTAGCTTCATTTCAAATTTATTCTTTGGCTGCTCCTTTGGCGCCTCTATCGGATATCTGCCTGTGAAACAGCCGTCGCAAAAACACAAGGACGTGTTTTCGGCAAGCTTATGCGTTGCCTCTACCGAAAGATAGGCAAGCGAATCAACTCCTATCTCACGGGCAATTTCCTCAACGGTATCGCATCGGCAGGCAATAAGATTATCGCTGCTGTCCACATCCGTGCCGAAATAACAGGGGTGTTTGAAAGGCGGAGAGGACACGCGCATATGAACTTCTTTCGCGCCCGCCTCGCGCAGCAGACTTACTATTCTGGCGCAGGTGGTGCCCCTTACGATAGAATCATCTATCATTATAACGCGCTTTCCCTTTATATTTTCCTTTATAACGTTCAGCTTTATTTTAACCGCGTCCTCCCGTTGACCCTGACTCGGCTGAATAAAACTTCTGCCGATATATTTATTCTTTATAAAGCCCACGCCATAGGGTATTGAGCTCGCGTGGGAATAACCGAGCGCCGCGTCAAGGCCGGAATCGGGCACGCCTATAACGATATCGGCCTCTACGGGGCTTTCCTTTGCAAGAAATTCTCCCGCTCTCATTCGCGCGTGCTGAACCGACGAGCCCTCTATAACCGAATCGGGGCGCGCAAAATATATGTATTCAAAAACGCACAGACCGCCCTTTCCGCCGCAATGCGTTGTATCGGAATTAACCCCGTCGGGTCCTATCGTTACAATTTCTCCCGGCTTTATATCCCGTATAAAATCAGCGCCCACCGTGTCAAGCGCGCAGGATTCGGAGGCAACAACATATGCGCCGCCGCGCGTTTTGCCCATACAAAGCGGATGAAAGCCCATGGGATCGCGGAACGCTATAAGCTTTGTAGCGGTCATTACAAGGCAGGAATAGGCGCCCTTGAGATCATACATAACCTTTCTGACGGCTTCTTCCGTGCTTTTGCTTTTCAAACGCTCTGAAACGATTGAATACGCTATTGCCTCGGTATCCGAAGTGCCGTGAAAAATCGCCCCGCCAAGCTCAAATTTTTTTCTTATCTCCGCCGCGTTTATAAGATTTCCGTTGTGAGCCACGGCAAGATTGCCCTTTATGTGCCTTATTGAAAGGGGCTGAACATTATTCGGATTTTTTCCTCCCGTTGTTGAATAGCGAACGTGACCTATTGCCATATTCCCCTTGCCGAGCTTTTCGAGGCTTTCGGCGGTGAAAACATCGGGAACAAGCCCGTCGCCCCGATGATGAGCGAAAACTCCGTCGTCATTAACAGCTATGCCGCAGGATTCCTGCCCCCTGTGTTGGAGCGCGAAAAGCGCAAGATAGACCGAGCGCGCAACATTGGTTGTTTTATTTTCAAATATTCCGAACACGCCGCATTCCTCGTGAAGGCTGTTGAACATATCAATCACCATCGCCTTTCAGGCTGCAAAAAGTTTTAAATGAGGGCATCGCCCGAACATCAACATTTGTTATAAATCATTTTTACGCCTTACCGCAGCCTGATAAGGCGTTAATAGCTGTTACAATCTGTTCAGCGTGATTTTTCACACCGAATCTTCTTTTCTTTTCCTAATTTGCCGTGTAAAGATTAGCATACGGTCTTGACGTTGCCGGAACAAGCTTTTTAAACGGCTTATTCATAATCATATCGTAATCGGCTCCGAAATATTTGCAATATTTCTTTACATAGCCGTTCAGTTCTTTTTTATCCTCCTCGGATAGATTCAAAACTTTTATGTTCGGAGAAAGATTTTCTTTGGGAAAACTGCCCCTTACGAATATCTTTCCGCCGTGCATACCTGATGCGCAATGAGTGCCGAACAGCTTTTCGCCCCTTTTGAGCCCGAGCCCGAGAAGAACGATAGTGCCGCCCGCCATATATTCGCCGAGGAACGAACCCGCATTCTGCCCTATTACCAAAACGGGTTTCATATTTTCAAATTCTTTCATATGAATCCCGCCGCGGCAGGCAACGTTATCCTTAATAAAAATATTGCCGTCGCGCATACCGTAGCCCATCGCGTCGCCGCTGTGACCGTGCACTATTATTTCGCCGCCGTTCATGGTGTTTCCCACCGCGTCCTGGCAGTTGCCGAACACCTCAACACGCCCTCCGTTTAAATAACACGCCATATCGTTGCCGGGAGTGCCGTAAATCTCTATAACCTTGCCGGCGTCGAGCGCGCAGCCTATGTACCTTTGCCCGTTTACATCCTTAACGGTCACCTTATTCTTTTTTTGCAGCTCTTCCTTAATCATTTCGTTAACTTTTTCGTATCTTTGAAGTCCGGCTTCAATACTCATAACACAGCACCTCCGGTCAACTTTTCGGTTCTCACCTGCTTGCCGAACATAAACAGCGACGGCGTATCCATAATATCGCCCTCGGTTTCGGAGAGATCTGTTTTTTCGGCGATAAGATTTGTGTAAATTCCGGCGTTTTCGCTTGAATTTATCAGCACAAAGCCCACAAGCCTGTTGTTTTCAAACACAAGGCGCTTATAGGAATCGCCGCGAATTTTGATTTTATCCGAATACTGCCCGCCTTTTGCGTTAATAAGGCCGCAGGTGCATATGCGCAAGCCGTAAAAATCAATGGCGTTCACACTGTAAGTGCCGCCCGTTTCAAGGCTTCCACCCGCCATTTGACTGCCCGCCGCGGTTCCCTGACGAACGGCGTTTAGCCAAAGCGCGATAATTTTGTTTGAGCCGTCGAGCATATCAACGGAAACGGTGCAGTCGCCGGCAGCGTAAATATCTTCACAGCTCGTCTGCATGGTTTGCGGATTTGTGATAATGCCCCTATTCACCTCAAGACCCGCCTTTTCGGCAAGAGCCGTTTCAGGTCTTACGCCAACCGCAAGAATAAGCAGATCGCACGGCAGAATTTTTCCGCTTTTAAGAATTACTTCGGTTATTTTTTCATTTTTTACATT
>CANRMJ010000010.1 GCA_947631705.1 uncultured Clostridia bacterium | reverse complement strand
TCTTGCCATAGAAACAAGCGGGCATGCGGCATTGAAGGAAAATTATTTTCTTGACGACGGAGCATACCTCGCCGCAAAATTTGTTATTTTGCTTGCAAAGCTCAAAAAACAGGGGAAAAGCGTAGATGAGCTTATAAAAAATTTGAAAGAGCCTGCCGAGAGTATAGAAATCAGAATACCGATTTTGCTTGATGATTTTAAAGCTTACGGAAACAGCGTAATATCCGCTTTAAAGGAATATGCCGAATCAAGAGACGGCTGGGAAGTTGAAAAGGAAAATTACGAAGGCGTTCGCATAAATGTAAGCGGTGGCTGGTTCTTGCTTCGTCTTTCTGTTCACGATCCTATACTCCCGCTTAATATTGAAAATGACAGCATGGGAATCTGCTCTGAAATCGCGAACGAACTTAAAAAATTCTTATCTTCTTTTGATAAGCTTGATTTAAAAAATTTTGATTGAGGTATTAAATGCTTAAATTTGTTTTCGGTCGCTCCGGCTGCGGAAAAACCGAATATTGCTTTTCGCAAATAGAGCGCCTTGTAAAAAAAGGCGCTGATAATATATTGCTTATAACTCCCGAACAGTATAATTTTACGGCGGAACGCAGATTGCTTAAAGCGTTGGGCGAGGCGGATATGGGAAAGGTTGAAAATTCTTCCTTCACACGCCTTAATAATGAGGTTTCGCGGCTGTTTGGAGGCAACGAACTGCCGATTATCTCTAAGGGCGGAAAAGCCGTTCTTATGAAGAAAGCAATTGATTCGGTCAGTGATCGCCTTTTGGTTTTTAATTCAAAAACAGATTCTTCTTCATTTATAACATCTATGATAAAAATTTATGATGAGATGAAATCCTGCGATATATCGGCGGATGATATGACCGCGGCGGCAACGGTTGTTGAAAAAGAAATACTTTCTCTTAAACTCAAAGATATGAGCATTATAATAAATGCATATGAGGATCTTTTATGCGGCGCATATTACGATCCTGCCGACGAACTTTCACGCCTTTATGATAAGCTCTTGAAATCGGAATACCTAAACGGTAAAAATGTATTTGTAGACGGTTTTAACGGATTTGTTGCAAGCGAATATAAAATACTGGAGCTTGTTATAAAAAGCGCGGAGTGTGTAACCGTAACGCTTGCCGCCGATTCATTTAACGGTGATGAATACAGCCTTTTTTCTTATGTGAACAAAAACGCGCGCAACTTAAAAAATATTGCCGAAAGAAACAATATTCCCGTTGAGGTAATTAACCTTGATAAAAATTACAGAACAGACGATAAAGCACTTCTGTTTTGCGAAAAGAATATTTTTTCATCGGGAAAAAACGAAATGTCGGGGCAGCCGGAATCAATAAAAATTTACGCTGCAAAAAGCGTTAACGATGAATGTGAATACATAGCGCGTGAAATTAAAAAAGAATTGCGCGCGGGACGCAGAGCCGATAAGATTGCCGTAATATGCCGTGACGAGAGCAAATATTCCGATGAAATTTCATCAGCCTTTCGTAAATTTGAAATTCCTTTTTTTGACGATGCGCGCCAGCCTGTGGCAATGCAGCCGCTTATAGTTTTTGTTAAATATCTTCTCAGAACTGTAATTTATTCGTTTCGTTCCGAGGATATACTGAGCCTTGCCAAAACAGGGCTCACCGATCTTAAATCAGAAGACATAAGCAAGCTTGAAAACTACATTTATCTTTGGAATATCAGCGGATTAAAAAAATGGAGCGCTCCGTTTAAAGCGTCTGCCAAGGGCTTTGTTTCGGAAATAAGCGCAAACGATGAAAAACGCATTGAGGAAATCAACACTTCGCGTGAATATCTTTTTTCAAGGGCTAAAAAATTCGGGGATTGCGTTAAAAAAGCAACTGCTCTTGATATCGGCAGAGGCATTTACAATGCGCTTATCTCTTTCAATGTAAACAAAAATCTCAAAAAAATCGCAAATGAGCTAAGCTCTTTCGGCAGAAATATTCTTGCGGAAGAGCAGGGCAGGGTGTGGGATATTTTAATGGATTCCCTCAGCAGACTTGCGGTTATTCTCGGCGACAGTGAGATTTCACCAAAAGAATATCTTTCTCTGTTTAATATTATGATTTCAAGTGAGGATTTGGGTGTTCTGCCGCAAGGACTTGATAACGTTCAGTTCGGCAGGGCAGACAGAATGAGAACCGACAACCCGCAATCCGTATATATTTTAGGCGCTAATGAGGGTGAATTTCCGATGGCGGTTTCAGGCGGCGGTCTGCTCTCTGAAAGCGACAGAGTGATTTTAAGCAACAGTCTTGAATTGTATTCATTCGGAGAAACACTTAATTTACAGGAGCGTTATTTCGCATATATGGCAGTAAGCGCTGCCTCTGAAAGACTGTGCGTAACTTATCTCGGCAACAGCGCAAGTCCCGCTCCGTCCGTTATAGTTACTTCCGTCCGCTCTCTTTTTCCTGATATGCGTGAGATTCGATATTCCGATATAAAAGATATTGATTTGATTGAAAGCAGCGCTTCCGCGTTTGAGATAATGGCGGAAAAATTTAACGATAACACTGTTTTTTCCGAGTCTTTAAAAGAATATTTCAAAAAAGACGGGCGTTATAATTCTGTTAAATTACTTGCCGAAAATGATGAAGTGCAAATCAGAGAACGTGAAAACGCTGTTCGACTTTTCGGCAAGGATATGTATCTCTCCGCGTCTCGCCTTGAAGACTTTTTCAGTTGCCGTTTCAGGTATTTCTGCAAATTCGGATTGTCTGCGAGACCGCGCCGAAAGGCACAGATGGACGCCATGAAAACAGGCACTGTTATACATTACGTTCTTGAAAAGCTGATTTCCGATATAGGTTCGCGTGAGCTTTCGCGTATGAGCCGCGCTCAGCTTAGAATTTCGGTGGATAAGTATCTTTCCGATTATCTTAAAAGTGAAATGGGAACTGAAGATTTTAACGCGCGTTTCACATATCAGTTTATGCGTCTTTCAAAGATGATTTTTACTGTTGTAAGCAGGCTTGCCGATGAATTTTCGCAAAGCCGTTTTGAGGCAAAGGCTTTTGAGCTCAATATAGACAGAGACGGCGAAGTCCGCCCTAAAACAATAGAGCTTGAAAACGGTGGAACGGTAAGCATCAGAGGCGAAGTGGACCGTGTAGACGTGCTTGAGGAAAACGGCGCAAGGTATATCAGAGTTATAGATTATAAATCGGGCAACAAAAAATTCAGCCTTTCGGATATACTCTATGGGCTGAATCTTCAAATGTTTCTTTATTTATTTGCTGTTTGCGAAGATAAAAACAGCGAATTCAGCGGGATCCCCGCCGGAGTTTTGTATATGCACGCGTCAAGACCTGTTTTTTCTCTTGAAAGAAATGCGGATATAAACGATGTTTCAAAAGAAGAATCTAAGGAATTCAAAATGAAGGGTCTTGTGCTTTACGATAACGAGCATGATATTTTAAACGCTATGGAAAAGGATCTTGCGGGGAAATACATACCTGTCAGGTATTCCGCAAAAAACGGTCTTTCAGGTTGTTTCGCGTCGCTTGAAGAACTCGGCAGAATAGCAAAGAAAGTTGAAATGCTTGTTGCGGATATGGGGAATTTCCTGCAGGCGGGAAAAATCAACCAAAATCCCATAAATGGTAAAAATCACGATAAAACCTGCGAATTCTGCGATTATTCCGCGGTTTGCGCCAACAGGCGTATCATTGAAACGCGTGAAATGAAGGATTTGAAAGATGACGAGGTTATCGCCGCTTTAAAGGAGGAATAGCTGTGCCGCAGTGGACTTTGCAGCAAAAAAACGCAATAAGAGCAAGAAACGGCAATGTGCTTGTTTCGGCTGCCGCAGGCTCAGGAAAAACGGCTGTTCTTGTTGAGCGTGTAAAGGAAATAATAACGGATAAGGAAAATCCTGTTGATATTGATAATCTTCTTGTTGTCACATTCACGAATGCCGCGGCTGCCGAAATGAAATCAAGAATTTCATCTGAGCTTGAGAAAATTATAAGAGAAAATCCGAAAGATTCAAACGCTATGCGCCAGCTTTCACTCCTTTCGGGAGCGAAAATCTGCACGATTGATTCATTTTGCATCAATCTTGTCAGGGATAATTTTTTTAAACTCGGAATAAGCCGTGATTTTTCAATTATCGACGAAGCGGAGGAAAACATTTTAACAGAAACGGCGCTCGGAACCGTTCTTGATAATTTTTATGAGAAAAGTGACGGTGATTTTCTTTCACTAACAGAACTTTTATCATCTCCTAAGGACGACAAGGCGCTGTTTGAGGCTATAAAAAAGTTGTATATTTATATCTATTCGCAGCCTTTTCCTCTTAAATGGCTGCGGAATGTTGCCGAGCTTTATAATCCCGAAATTCCTCTTGAAGAAAGCGAGTGGTATCCTTATCTCATCGACGAAATAAAAGACGGCATTGATTCTGGAAAAGAGCTTATCGGACGCTGCCGCGATATTTTGGATCCATCCGATGAGTTGTTTGAAGGATATTCGGCAAACATTGATGCCGATATGCTCCTTTTTGACAGACTTTCCGAGAGCCTTGACAAGGGCTGGGACGCGATTATTTCAGCTTTTAAAAACGTTTCTTTTGCCCGCATCGCCTATAAACGGGGATATGAATCGCCCGTAAAAGCTGAATTTTCGGCAATCAGAGAAGTTTATAAAAATATTGTCGGAAAGGATTTGAAAGAGCTTTTTTGCGCACTTTCAGACGATTATACGCAGGATATGTATACTCTTTATCCCGTTTTGATAAAGCTGTGCGAGCTTGTTGAGGATTTTGACAGGGAATTGCTTTCACTGAAGGAAGAGAGAAACGGCTATTCTTTTTCCGATATAGAGCATTTTGCAATAGAACTTCTTACTGAAGCTGATAAAGACGGAAAAATCAAAAAGTCCGACTTGGCGCTTGATTTGCAGAAGGGTTTTTATGAGATTCTGATAGATGAATATCAAGATACAAACGAAGCGCAGGATCTGATTTATTCAACGATTTCCAACGGGAACAACTGCTTTGCGGTTGGTGACGTTAAGCAGAGTATTTACAGATTTAGGCTTGCCATGCCGCATATTTTTATAGATAAGAAAAACAGTTACAGCGATTATAATGCGGGTGATGAAAACGGAAATTTCAGAATTGCGCTTGATAAGAATTTCAGATCCCGTAAGGGAATATGCGATTATGTGAATTATGTTTTTTCGTCATTTATGAGTGAAAAAGCCGGCGAAATAAATTATGACAAAAGCGAATATCTAAATTACGGAGCAGACTATGAAGAAAACGGCACGGTTTCCGCTCAGCTTAATATTCTGGATAACTGCGGCGAAGATACAGACAAAAACGAGGCTGCATATATTGCCAAAGTGATTTTATCAAAAATAGAGGCGGGAGAAACGATTCGTGACGGGAATATTTACAGACCTATAAATTTCGGAGATTTTGCAATTCTTTTGCGCTCAACAAAAAAGCACATAGCGCAATATAATGAAACGCTGACTTCATTCGGAATTCCCGTGATATCTGAAAATACTTCAAACCTTTTTGAAAGCAACGAAATAAAAATCCTGCTTTCTCTTTTGAGAATTACAGATAATCCCATGCAGGATATCCCGCTTCTTGCGGTAATGATGTCGCCATTATACGGCTTTACCGCCGATGAAATGGCGGAGATAAAAATTAACGGCACAGGCAGCGGCTTGTTTGCAAGCGTAGTTAATTCACAATCCGAAAAGGTGAAAAATTTTCTTGATGAAATTGATATGTTCGGCAAAACCGCCTCAACAATGCCTGTTTCGGCATTTATCCGTTTTTTATGCGAATATAAAAGTATATATGCTTTTGCCAATGCGCTCGGAAACGGGGAGCAGCGGTGCAGAAATATCGGAAAATTTATTGAATTCGCCGCGGCTTTTGACGCGTCGGGCAGTGTTGGCTTAACGTCGTTTATGCGATATGCGGACAAGGTTGCGGAAAGCGACAGGGGAATAGAAAGCGCGTCTGTTAATACCGCGTCCAATAACGCGGTTAAAATTATGAGCGTTCATCATTCAAAGGGACTTGAGTTTCCCGTGGTTATTCTTGCGGGCGCATCACGAAGATACAATATGCGCGATTTATCGGAAAGATTGCTTTTAAATCCATTTCTCGGCGTAGGAGTAAAGGTACATAATGAGGAAAATCTCTATGACTATTCAACTATTCCGTATATTGTTATAAAACGCTTAAATAAAAGAGCGCTTTTAAGTGAAAACCTCCGTGTTTTGTATGTTGCGATGACAAGAGCGAAGGAGCAGTTTATATCATTTGTTACGCTTGATTCGCTTGAATCACGAATCGGCTCCCTTGCGCCGAAAATTTCTTCAGGAAACATAAATCCGTATCTTTGCAGAAATGTTAGCAGCGACGGTGATTTTCTTTTGCTTTCGGCGCTCACACATCAGAACGGTGCGGAATTGAGAAAGCGCACCGATATCTCGGTAAAAACCGTGTGCGCGGACTTCCCGCTTGATATTTTTATAGAAAACAGCGTTGAGAAAATAGGCAAGCCTGAGATTATGGAAATTGCCGAGCCGAACGATGAATTAATAGAGAAGATAAGAGAAAAGCTCTTGTTTAAGTATGAAGGCGCCGCCCTTTCATCAATTGCCGCAAAAAGAACTGCTTCAAGTCTTGATGAAAGCGTCACGGAATTGGAATATATCACATCGTCAAGACCGGCGTTTATGAGCGACGGCGAAATGACTCCGGGCGAAAAGGGAACTGCAATGCATACGTTTATGCAGTTCTGCGATTACACAAGAGCAAGGGAAGACCTTGAATCAGAGATTGAAAGACTAAAAGAAAAAGCGTTTATAACCGAACGTCAGGCTGAAAGCTTAAACAGAAACGCGCTTAATTCTTTTTTCGGCGGCGCTTTTGCCAAGCGTATTTTCAATTCAGATAAATTATACAGAGAATTCAAAATTTCTTCATTCGTTAAAGTCAGAGAGCTTGAAAATATTGATTCCGACGATGAAATTTTAATACAGGGAATATCAGACTGTATTTTTGAGGAAAACGGAGAGCTTGTTCTTGTGGATTATAAAACAGACAGGGTAAAAAGCGAAGAGCAGCTTTTAAATATGTATAAAAATCAGATTGCTTTTTATAAATCCGCCGTTTCAAAGGCACTCGGAAAAAAAGTTAAACAGTCGTTTTTATATTCTTTTGCTCTCGGAAAAGCTTGCCTTTACAAATAATTTAAAAAAAGACTTGCTTTTTTCACTTTATTATGTTATTATTCCAAATGTTATGACATTATTGCAAAGAGGTGAAAACAATGAAAGACGGAATTCATCCGAACTATGTTGACTGCACGGTTAAATGTGCCTGCGGTGCCACTTATGTAACTAAGAGCACAAAGAGTGAACTCAAGGTTGATATCTGTTCTAAATGTCATCCCTTTTTCACAGGTAAGCAAAAGCTTGTTGATACAGGCGGTCGTGTAGACAGATTCAATAAGAGATACGGAAAAAAGAGTTAATTGTTAAATGATTAAGGCAACGCTTGTCGTTGCCTTTTTTCGTCTTGTGTTCAGGTGTAGTTATGGCGGAATATAAAACTGTTGAAATTGAAAGCTGCGATGAATTTGTTGAGAAACGTTCACGATTTATCGGATATGTTAAGCCCGTTTCAAATCAAAATGAGGCTGTTTCATTTATTAATTCAATTAAATCAAAGCATTGGGACGCTGCCCATAATGTTTATGCCTATGTGCTTAGAGAAAACAATATAAGGCGATTCAGCGATGACGGCGAGCCCTCCGGCACTGCGGGTATGCCTGTGCTTGACGTTATATTAAAAAATGAGCTCGTTAACGTTTGCGTTGTTGTAACCCGTTATTTCGGAGGAGTTCTGCTTGGCGCGGGCGGTCTTGTCAGAGCATATTCCCACGCGTCTAAAATAGCTGTTGAATCAGGCAAAATAATAACAATGGCGCCCTGCAAAGTAATGAGCGCCTCTGTTGATTATTCTTTTTTTGACAGGCTTACGGGAATTCTCGGCGATTTCGGCGCGAATATCCGCAGCACGCAGTTTACCGATAAAGTTACCGCCGAATTTACGGTTAAAAGCGAAAAGGCGGAAATGCTTGAATGTAAGCTTGTTGATGTGAGCAACGGGGCATATACCCTTAAAGAAATCGGAGAATGCTTTGCCAAAGTATAATCATTGCTTTCTTTTAATTTCCAAAACTATGATTTCGGGATGATTGAAAAGGCGCAGCGGAAATTCGGCGTTTCCGAGCCCTCGGCTCACAATCAGCTTAGGACGGGTGCCGAAACTGCCGCGAGCGTATTTCGGAAATAATCCCTGACCGGGGCTGAAAACTGGACCTGCAAACGGCAAAATAAATTGACCTCCGTGCGCGTGGCCGGAAAGCTGAACATCAAAATCATACTGTGAATAATTATTTTCTTTAACCAATTCAAAATTTTCGGGATAATGGCTTAAAACGATTTTAAACCCGCTGTGTTTATTTAATTCGTTAAAATAAGGGCTCATATCTTTGTATTTAAACGTTCCGTTTCGTCTTGCGGCATAATCCTTGAAATTTGCCTGGTTTTCGTCAAGACCTAATACTGTTATCGTATTTCCTTTGATTATTTCTTCGGAAATATCGTTCAAAAGAACGTGAAATCCGATTTTTTTAAGCTCGTTCATCAAGCCGTTGAAATCATCAAGCCGCCTTTCATGATTTCCTGTTATATAGAAAACCGGGGCTGTTTTAAGCAGTTCTCTGCCGATTTCAAGCATTTTTTCTTTATTTTTTTCTCTGTCGTTTATATAATCTCCCGTTATCATAATAACATCCGGCTCAATTTCCTTTACTTTTTCAACAACCTTGAAAAAAGGCTTTGAATGCATATCGGAAAGATGAACAACTTTAAAGCCGTTTACTATGTTTTTTCCGTAAACAACGTGTTTCGTGATATCTATCTTATTATTTTGACGGTGGCAGAAGATTGCCGCAACAATTATTATGAATGCCGCAGCCAATGACGATATCAGATATTTCATAAAAGCACCTCATCTTGATAATAATATTTAATTTATTTTCAGTCAAGACAAAAATTTTAAAGGGATTATAGTCAATATTGCGTATAATTATAAAGTGTGGTAATAAAAAGGTGGTATTTTGGATAAAATTATCAGAGAACGTGCCGAGCAAGCGGAAAAACTTAATCTGTCAGAGAGGGCTTGTTTTGCGGCGGATTCGGCAGGGCGCGAAAATCCCGAGGAAGAGTGCTTTATAAGAACCTGCTTTCAGCGTGACAGAGACAGGATAATTCATTCCGATTCTTTCAGACGGCTAAAGCACAAAACGCAGGTGTTTCTTGCTCCGAACGGAGATCATTACAGGACAAGGCTTACTCATACGCTTGAAGTTTCCCAGATAGCGAGAACAATCGCAAGAGCGCTTCGGCTCAACGAGGATCTAACGGAGGCTGTTTCTCTCGGTCATGATTTGGGGCACACTCCTTTCGGTCATGCCGGAGAAAGAGCGCTGAAAAACCTTTCATCTATTGATTTTAAACACAATGAGCAGAGTGTGCGCGTGGTCAGAAAAATCGAAAAAAACGGCAAAGGGCTGAATCTGTCTGCCGAGGTTATAAACGGAATGCTCTGCCACACCGACGGTGAAAAGGCAGCCACGCTTGAAGGTCAGATCGTTCGTTTTGCAGACAGGATCGCTTATATAAACCATGATATAGACGATGCTATTGTAGCGGGAGTAATGCGAGAAGAAGAAATACCTGCGCATCTTCGCGCCGCTCTCGGAAACAGAAAATCGGAGCGTATAAATAATCTTGTGCTGAATGTTGTTGAAAACAGCGATGATGAAATTAAAATGAGCAGCGAATGCTTTGAGGCGTTTTCGGAGCTTCACGCATTTATGTATAGGAAAGTCTATAAAAGCGATATTTGCAGACGTGAGGACGATAAGGCGGCTCACATAATTGAAAAGCTTTATCTGTTTTTCGTTCAAAACGCTGATATAATGCCGGAGCTTTTTGCTAAAATATCTGAAAGCGAGGGCACTGAAAGAGCGGTTTGCGATTACATAGCGGGAATGAGCGATACATATGCTCTTAAAACATTTAATCACTTGTTTATTCCGAAATTTGAAATTGATTAAAGAAAGGAGCTGAAATCAATGCCGCTCAGCGATTCTTTTTTGCAGGAATTAAAATACAGAACAGATATTGAGGATATAATTTCAACATATGTAACTCTTAAACGGCGCGGTTCAACCGCGGTTGGGCTATGCCCGTTTCACAATGAAAAAACGCCGTCCTTTACTGTTTATCCCGAAACACAGTCCTTTTATTGCTTTGGCTGCGGTGCTGGCGGAGACGCCGTTTCATTTTTAAGAAAAATAGAAAATCTTGATTATACGGACGCAGTTAAGGCGCTTGCGGAAAGAGCCGGAATGCAGATGCCAGCCGATGGCTTTGATGACAGCCTTTCAAAAAGAAAGCGCCGTGTATTGGAGGCAAACAGAGCCGCCGCGAATTTCTTTCATTCTTATCTTATGAGCCCTGAGGGCTCTGCGGGACTTCAATATTACCGTAATCGCGGCTTAACCAAAAACACCGTTGTTAAGTTTGGACTCGGCTTTGCTCCGAACAGTATGGACAAGCTGTTGAATCATCTTAAAGAAAAGGGCTTTTCGCTATCTGAAATGCAGGACGCCGGTCTTATAAAAAAAAGCTCGCGCGGCGGATATTATGATGTGTTCCGAAACCGCGTTATGACCCCTATTATCGACGTTAGAGGAAATGTTATAGCTTTTGGCGGCAGAGTGCTTGACAACAGCAAGCCTAAATATATAAACACAGGCGATACTATCGTTTACAAGAAAACTTATGAGCTTTTCGCTCTTAATTTCGCGAAGGACAGCGGTAAAGACAGTCTTATTCTCTGTGAGGGCTATATGGATGTTATAGCAATGCACCAAGCAGGATTCTCAAATGCTGTTGCCGGCTGCGGAACTGCTCTTACAAGCGAACAGGTAAGACTTATTTGCAGATACGCAAAAGAGGTTATACTTGCATATGACGCCGATGACGCCGGGCAAACCGCCGTAAAAAAAGCAATGAGCCTTTTTAAACAGACCGATATTAAGATAAAAGTGCCTTTGCTTCAATACGGAAAAGATCCTGATGAAATTATAAAAAACGTTGGCGCTGAAAAATTTCGAGGAATGCTTGAGGGCGCCGCAAGCGACCTTGAGTTCACAATACTTGAAATAAGAAACAGGCATAATCTTTCCACAACTCAGGGAAAAATAGATTTTGTTAATGAAGTTATAAAGGCTCTTGCCGAAGTATCTCCCGTTGAAAGAGATTTGTATTCTTCAAGAATTTCAGATGAGCTCGGTATAGACAAACGCACTTTTACCGCTCAGCTTAATGATTATATAAATCGAATGGATATGGCAAGCAAAAAATCAAAATATAAAAAAATCGTTAATGACAGCATAAGGCAAAACGGCAGAATTGCTTATGAAAGCGGGGTCACCGCGAAGAAATATAAAGCAGAGGAGCGGCTTATTTATCTTTTGATAAAATATCCTGACTGCTTTAAGCTGCTTAATGATTTTTCCGCCGATTGTCTTTCACAGGGCTTTATAAGAAAAGTTTTTGACCTTGTTTGTGAAAATATTAAAAACGGAACCGATAACGATCTAATTAATTTCGGAGACAGGCTTACTGTTGACGAGGCGGGACGTTTTTCGGGAATCGTTGCAATGGGCAAGGAAAGCGTTGATCCCAAAAAAGAGTTTTCGGATTGCTTGAACGCGGTTTCATCAGAATACAAAAAAAACAGCGCAAAATCCGCGTCTGATATGGATGATGATGAATTCCGCAGAGCTTTCGGTAATACATAAGAAGAGGAGAATTATTTATGGAAAAAATCAATCTTTCACCAACACAGCCGGTATCAGAGGAAAGAAAAAACAACGCTTTTAAAAAGCTTGTTGAAAAAGGAAAGGCCGTTGGTCATCTTACGGCACAGGAAATAGACAATCTTATCGTTGAGCTTGATCTTGATGTTGACGAGCTTGAAAAGCTTAATGATTTGATTGACGGCTCCAATATCAGCATTGTAGACGATTTTTCCGAAGTGGCTCTTGAAGGGATCACTCTTGAAGTGGAATTACCCAAGGACACAGACGGCGCGGAAAGCGTTGCAACCAACGACAATGCGGCAATGGATGATCCCGTAAAGGTTTATCTTAAAGAAATCGGAACCGTTCCGCTTCTGACTCCTGAGGAAGAAATTGAATACGCCATCAGAATCGCAGATGATGACCCTGTTGCAAAAAAAAGACTCGCTGAGGCAAACCTCCGTCTTGTTGTAAGTATCGCAAAGAGATATGTCGGCAGAGGTATGCAGTTTCTTGATTTAATTCAAGAGGGCAATATGGGTCTTATCAAGGCGGTTGATAAATTTGATTACACAAAAGGCTTTAAATTTTCAACTTATGCAACGTGGTGGATAAGGCAGGCAATCACCCGTGCCATAGCCGACCAGGCAAGAACCATAAGAATTCCTGTTCATATGGTTGAAACAATAAACAAAGTTAAAAAGGCAAACAGTCAGCTTCTTCACCAAAACGGAAAGGAGCCCACACCTGAGGAAATTGCCGATTTCCTTGAAATGCCGACCGACAGGGTAAGAGAAATTCTGCGTGTTGCTCAGGAACCCGTTTCACTTGAAACGCCCATCGGCGAAGAGGAAGATTCCCATCTCGGTGATTTCATTCCCGATGATGACGCTCTTGCTCCCGCTGACGCCGCGTCTATCAGCCTCCTTAAAGAGCAGCTTGCCGATGTGCTTAAAACGCTCACACCGAGAGAAGAAAAGGTGCTTGCTCTGAGATTCGGTCTTGAAGATGGAAATCCCAAAACGCTTGAAGAGGTTGGCAGAGTGTTTAACGTTACCCGCGAGCGCATACGTCAGATTGAGGCAAAGGCGCTCAGAAAACTGCGCCACCCGAGCAGAAGTAAAAAATTGAAGGACTTTTTGGACTGATGGTTACTGAAGAACAAATTAAAAGAATCAACGAACTTGCTCATAAAGCAAAGGCGGAAGGATTAACCGAAGACGAAAAAGAAGAGCAGGCAAGGCTGCGAAGGATTTATATAGACAGCTTTAAGCAAAGCCTTACTTCGCAGCTTGAAAACACTTATATCGTTGACGAAAAGGGAAATAAACGGAAAGTTACAAGAAAAAACAAATGCGAAAATTAATTATTATAGAAGGCCTTGACGGCAGCGGAAAATCAACGCAAATTAAAAAGCTTGAAGAATATTTTTTTAACAGACAAATTAAATATAAAAAAATTAAACTGCCGGATTACGACAGTCCGTCAAGCACGCTTGTTAAAATGTATCTCGGCGGCCGTTTCGGAAAAAACGCCGATGATGTAAACGCCTACGCGGCCGGAGCGTTTTATGCGGTAGACAGGTTCGCTTCGTATAAACTCAATTGGAAAAACGATTATGAAGGCGGCACGTTGATACTTGCAGACAGATACGCAACTTCCAACCTCATATATCAAATGGAAAAAATCCCAAAAGACGGCTGGGATTCCTATCTTGAATGGAGCTCCGATTTTGAATATAATAAAATCGGAATCCCTAAGCCGAGCAAGGTGATTTTTCTTGATATGCCCGTGGAGATATCCCAGCGCCTGATGTCGCAGCGGTACGGCGGGGACGAGGGTAAAAAGGACGTTCACGAGGTTGATGTTGAGTTCCTTAAAAAATGCCGTGATTCGGCGTTATACGCCGCCCGCAAACAGGGTTGGAAAGTGGTTGAGTGTTCAGACGGAAAAAACCCGCTGAATATAGATGAAATACATAATAAAATTGTTGAACTGATTGAAGAGGATTTATGCTGAATTTTAAAACTCCCGAGATAGAAGATAAAAATTGGGTAAAGGAATGTTTTTCCAAAGCGCACAGTATGAGTTATGAGTATGCCTTCGGAAGTGTTTTTGTGTGGCGTACCGCTTACAGCACAAAGATTGCGCGTTATAAGGATTTCTTTATTTGCCGATGGGGAAAGAATGACTATTCATATTCTCTTCCCATTGGAAACGGAGATTTTAAAGATGCCGTTTTGCAGATAATAGACGATGCAAAATCCCTTGGGATAACACCTAAAATTTACGGTGTTACCGAGAGCTATAAAGAGATGCTTGAAGAGTGTTTTCCGAAAAAATTCCGATATGATTATGACGACGGCAATAACGACTATATTTACAATGTTTCCGATTTGGCGGATTTAAAAGGCAAAAAATATCATGGCAAGAGAAATCACGTTGCCAACTTTAAAAGAAATAATCCTGACTGGAGCTACGAGGAAATAAATGAAAAAAATATTTCCGATTGCATAGATCTCCACACAAATTGGATATATGATAAAGACGAAAACGATTCCGATTACTCTCTTGAATTTGACGCGGTTCTTTCAGGATTTGAAAATTATAAAGAACTCGGGTTTTTCGGCGGAATCATCAGGGTAAATTCTAAGGCAATAGCCTACACTTACGGTGAGGCGCTTAATGATTCATGCTTTATTTCTCATTTTGAAAAGGCTCCTGCCGAAATCAACGGCGCCTATGCAATTATAAATCAGGAATTTGCGAAAAGGCTGCGTGAACTCGGATATGAATATGTTAACAGGGAAGAGGATATGGGGCTTGAAGGACTGAGAAAGGCAAAACAATCCTATCATCCTTGTTTATGGCTTAAAAAGGAAACTGCTGTTTATGACGGAGATTAAGTTTACAAGGGATAACGGTCAGATTACCGCGCTTTGGTCTGAAGTTTTCGGCGACAGTATTGAAGAAATTGAGTTTTTTCTGAAAAATTGCAAACATAAAAGCTGCCTCGCTCTGTTTAACAGCGGTGAAATTCAATCCATGCTCTTTCTTGTTGACTGTTCATACTGCGGTTTCAGCGGAAAATATGTGTATGCCGTTTGCACAAGAAAAACGAGCAGAAATAACGGTTATGCCTCATCGCTTGTTGAGGAGGCAAAAAAATATATGGGCGATTTTTTGTGGCTGATTCCCGCCAATGATAATCTTTTTAATTATTATTCAAGGCTTGGGTTCACCGTAAAACTTTATTCTGAAGGCAAATACAACGAAAAAATCATATTTGACGAGGATAAAGATATTATTGAATATCTATATGAGGGCAGCGAATATGATTGCCCCAAAGGTATGATATATTCAAAAGTTAAGCTGCCCAACGGCGGCACCGGCTTTAAATTTAACGAGGAGAGATAGTTATGGTTTACGAATTTCTTGCAGACGGTTTTGAAATTATCGAGGCAATGGCGCCTGTTGATATGCTCAGACGCGCAAACGTGGGTGTTACAACGGTAGGCGTTTATTCAAAGGTTGTGACTTCATCTTGCGGAATTCCCGTAACTGCCGATATAACAGCGAGTGAATTTGAATTCACCGATGTTGAGGCTGTTATTATTCCCGGCGGCAGTCAGGGTGTGATCAATCTTGAAAAATCGTCTTTTGTTCAGTCTGTGTTAGACGAGGCGGCAGAGTGCGGAGCTCTCATTTGCGCAATATGCGCCGGCCCTTCGCTGCTTGGTCACAAAAATCTTCTGCGCGGCAAAAAAGCCGTGTGCTATCCCGGATTTGAGGAAACTCTTCAAGGTGCCCAAATTTCCGATGAGCACGTTGTTACCGACGGTGATTACATTACCGCAAAAGGAGCGGGCGTTTCAGTTGAATTCGGTCTTGAAATCGTTAAGGAGCTTGTTGGCGAGGATATTGCCGATTCAATTAAGAAATCTATACAATGCAGATAAAAAACGAATTCAGAAAACACTTTAGAGCTATGAGAAAGCAAATTGCAAACAAGTCCGAAAAAGACACAATGATTTGCAGAAATTTTTTGTGTTCACAGCTCTATAAAAACGCGTCGCAAATATTATGCTATGCGTCTCTTGAAAATGAAATCAGCACAGATTTGATTTTGAAAACCGCCTTTACTGATTCAAAGACCGTTGCGCTTCCTAAATGCACCGATGAAAACGGAAATATGGCTTTTTACTATGTTAAGTCATTTTCCGATATTGAAACAGGCTTTTTCGGAATAAGAGAGCCGAAAACAGATATATGCGCAAAAGTCTGCGATTTTACAAACGCCGTTTGCATTGTTCCGGCTTTTTCATATGATTTAAAGGGATACAGGCTCGGATACGGAAAAGGCTATTATGACAGATATTTACAAAAATTTAATTCAATTTCAGTTGGTTTGTGCTATAATGATTTTTTAATGAACCGTTTGCCTTGTGATGAATATGATAAAGCGGTGAATTTTGTGTTTACCGAGGATAAAATTATAGAAGTGTAAGGGGGATCAATATGCCTGAAAACAAAAAAAACGCCGAAACGGGTATAAATCCTGTTGATTCCGATACCGACAGAAACGACGTTTATTTTTCAAACGAGGATTTTTCCAAAAAAATCAAAAATGAAAAAAAGGCGGCTAAAGACGCATCTTTGGCTGCAAAAAGACGTGCGCAAAAAAAATCCTCCGCAACATCGGTTGCGTCAACGTATGTGTTTTTTATTATTGTTATTGCGGTATCTATGGTGTTATCCGTTTACGCTATTTTTTGCCTTAACGATATTTTCGGAATCACGAAAACACAGTCGTCGGTAACAGTAAGCTACAGCGAACAAATCACAAGCCCAAAGGAGGCTGTTGATATTCTTGCCGATAATGATCTTATTACCTGCAAAAATTTCTGCAAGCTGTTTGTTTCGCTTGAAACGCTTGTAATCAATAACAGCCCCGTACAAGGTCCTTATGAACCCGGAATGTACTATCTAAACGGAAAAATGGGTCTTGAAAATATGCTTGTTGCAATGAGGGGGCAGCCTGATACAAGCGAGGTTGTTCGCGTAACAATACCCGAGGGCTTTACAACTGCGGATATTGTTGAAAGGCTTGCTAATAATGAGGTCTGCGACAGAGCTTCTTTAATTTCGGTTATTGAGTCAACGCAGTTTTCCTATTCACTTGTGTCAAATTTACAGGCAAAGGATACAGTTCCTTATAGGCTTGAGGGCTTTCTGTTTCCCGATACCTACGACTTTTATGTTGGTATGAGCGCATCGGGCGCCGTATCCAAATTCCTTGAAAATACTGAAGAAAAAATACCCGAGGCATACAGAAAACGCGCCGAGGAGCTCGGCTTTTCAATGTATGAAATTATGACGATAGCCTCAATCGTTCAAGCTGAGGCGGGCGACAACGAGCAGATGCCGATTATCGCGTCAGTTATTGAAAACCGTTTAAAAGACAAAGCAAATTATCCGTCACTCGGCTGCCAGTCAACTTCAGATTATATAAATAACAAGGTTGCGCCTTCGCTTTCTTCAACTTCCGCGCACACGGCTGATTATTATCTTAAATACTATAATACAAACACAAGTTCAACCGTTGTTGGTTTGCCGGAAGGACCGATTTGTAATCCCGGTCTTAAAGCGATAGACGCCGCCCTTAATCCCGAAGAAACAGATTATTATTTCTTTTTCCATGATATAGACAGAAATCTCTACACGGCGTCAAATTATTCCGAATTTCGAGCTAAAATTCAGAAATACGCGCCTTATCTGAATTACTGATATGAGAAGACCCGAACTTTTATCTCCCGCGGGAGATTATGACAGATTAAGACTTGCGGTTAATTTCGGAGCGGATGCTGTTTATGTTGGCGGCTCAATGTTCGGAATGAGAACGAACCCCAAGAATTTTGATGCCGACGCCCTTAAATCGGCTGTTGAATTTGTTCATTCAAACAATAAAAAAATATATCTCACCTGCAACACGCTGCCGCGTAATAACGAAATAGAGCTATTGCCCGATTTCCTTAAATATGCCCGTCAAATCGGTATTGACGCGTTTATAATTGCCGATTTCGGTGTTCTGAATCTTGCAAAAAAATATGCGCCTGATACCGACGTTCACATTTCAACCCAGGCAGGAATAGTTAATTATCAGAGCGCAAACGCTTTTTATGAAATGGGAGCCTCAAGAATTGTAACCGCCCGCGAGCTTTCGCTTGATGAAATAAGGGAGATAAGAGATAAAACAAATCCATCTCTTGAAATTGAGGCTTTTGTTCACGGCGCTATGTGCATGAGTTTCAGCGGCAGATGCATTTTATCGGATTATATGGTATTAAGAGATCCAAACAGGGGCGACTGCGCGCAGCCGTGCCGTTGGAAATATCACCTTATGGAGGAAAAAAGGCAGGGCGAATATTTCCCGATAAATCAAGATGAAAACGGCACATATATTTTTAATTCTCGCGATTTGTGTATGATCGAATATATTCCTCGCCTTATCGATGCCGGAATCGATTCATTCAAAATTGAGGGCAGAGCAAAAAGCGAATACTATACTGCCATTTCAACTCATGCTTACCGCGCCGCCATAGATGAATATTTAAAAGATCCGAGAGATGATTTTAAAACACCTCAGTGGATAATAGACGAAATTAATAAAATAAGTCACAGGGAATATACAACCGGCTTTTATTTCGGCAAAATGAAAAACGGGCAGGTTTTGGATAACGGCGGATATATACGAGAGTGGGAGGTTTGCGCCGTATTCAAAAATTGCAAAGACGGCAGACTTACCGTTGAGCAGCGAAACCGCTTTTTTGAGGGCGATGAGCTCGAAATAGTTGAACCTTTCAAAAAGCCGTTTAAAATTACTGTTTTGGATTTATATAATGAAAGCAGCGGCGAGAAAACGGTTGCCGCGAATAAAGCAACAGATACTTATTCTTTTAAATTTAACGGTGAAATTTCACCAAACGCCGTTTTACGAAGAAAGAGCGATTAAAAAATATCACCTCTGTAAATAATACACAGGGGTGTATTTTTATGAAAAAAAGAATAACCGCCTTTGCCTTGTTTTTATGTTTTTTGCTGTCTGTAATTTGCGGCAGAATAGGATATATAATGTTCAGCGGAAACTACGCTGTTTCCGAGAGCTACAACAGTTATACGCTTACTATCGATACGCTCTATCCCACAATCTATGACAGGGATATGGTTAAGCTCACTAATAAAACAGACGCTCTTACGGCGGTGATAAGACCAAATGAAAAATGCCTTGCGGAGCTTGATTTACTTTTTGATTACAATGAAAGGCAGGACATAATAAACGAGCTTAAAAAAGGATATCCTGTTATAAGAAAAACAGATAATTTTGCCGTCTGCGATCATATAAAACTGTTTGAAACGCGAGTTCGCCACGATTCCGATATGCCCGCAAAACATTTGATAGAGGCAGCGGAGCGGTTTTACAACGATAAAATAGGCGAAAAAAATATTAATTTCACCGTTGACGCTATGGGTAGGTTGCTTGACGGTGACGAGGGCACCGTAACGGAAAACAATTATAATTCAAAGGCGGGGGCGGTTCTGACCATCAGTAACAGATTACAGAAAAATGTTGAAACCGCTGCGGAAGATATGAAAAAAGGCGCGGTTGTTGTTCTTGATTTAAACACCAACGAAGTGCTTGCAATGTGCAGTAAACCGAATGACTACCTCAACCGCGCGCTCAATCCATACAGCATTGGCTCTGTGTTTAAACTTGTTGTTTCGGTATGCGCGCTTGAAAACGGAGTGAATCAAGTGTTTGACTGCACGGGTGAAATCACTGTTGGCGACACAACCTTTTCGTGCCAAAAGAAAAAGGCTCACGGAAATCAGAGAATAAAAGAAGCGCTTGCAAATTCCTGCAATTGCTTTTTTATCAACCTTGCGCTTAATTTGGGAGCAGATAAAATAACCGAAACCGCTAAAAAATTCGGATTCGGTGAATCGTTTGATTTATCAGACGAATGGAATGTTGAAAACGGTAATTTTCCCGATTCAAAAGTTCTTAAATCAAAAGGTCAGCTTTCTCTGCTCGGTTTTGGGCAGGGGAGTCTTACAACAACCCCTCTGCAATTTGCCACTGTTGTTTCCGCAATTGCAAACGGCGGCAATTTTATATCTCCGAGCGTTTTTAAAGGAAGTATTGACGAAAACGGAAAAATGAGTGAATCGGAAAATATGGTACCAACAAGAGTTATGAGTGAGGAAACCGCGAAAACTCTGAGGGAATATATGCGTTATGTTGTAACAAACGGAACAGGGGCACGAGCTGATTATAATAATTCTTCTGCCGGAAAAACAAGCACGGCTCAAAGCGGCATATATGATAACGGTCGTGAAATTCTTAACACTTGGTTTGCGGGATTTTATCCGTATAACAATCCCGAATACACAATCGTTGTGCTTACGGAAGACGGCACAAGCGGTTCGGCGGATTGCTGCCCAATATTTCGCCGTATTGTTGAAAAAATTGAATAATAGTGCTAAAATATCACAAGAGGTGATATTTATGCAGCCGTCGAAGTTAAAAACATTACTTGTTTATAAATATCTTGAAGAATACTCTGATGAGCAGAATCCCGTTTCTTCGGCAAAATTAATTGAAATGCTTGAGGAGAAGGGAATAAAATGCGAGCGAAAGAGCATTTACGCGGATATTGCGGCTTTAAAGGAAATCGGCTGTGACATTATCACATCAAAGCCGCCTTTCGGCGGATTTTTTATGGCGTCAAGGAGCTTTGAACTTCCCGAGGTGCGTCTGCTTATTGACGCGGTTACGTCTGCCGGATTTATTACGCCGAATAAAACCGCCTCGCTTGTTAAAAAGCTTGAAGGGCTTGTTTCCGCAAATCAGGCGGAGGCTCTTACTTCACAGGTTTATCTTGAAAGCGAAAACAAGTGCGATAATGAAGAAATTTATTATATTATCGACACTCTTTATGAGGCAATTAAGGAAAAAAAGAGAGTTAAATTTATTTACAGACGGCGTAATATTGATAAGAGGGAAAGAAAGGCGTATACACAAAAAACATTTCTTGTTTCGCCTTATGCACTCATATGGAAAGAAGATCACTACTACCTTGTTTGCAATAATGATAAGTATGACAATCTTATGAATCTCAGACTCGACAGAATGAAGATGATTCAAATTACGGATATCCCTCAGCGCCCGATAGGTGAGGTAAGCGAATATAAAGAATCTTTTGATTCGGCGGATTATTCTTCAAAAATGTTTAATATGTTCAGCGGTAAAACAGATAAGGTAAGGCTGCTGTGCAACCTTGAGCTGCGCGAGGAAATAATAGACAGATTCGGAACAAAAATACCGCTTACCGCTGTTGATATTAATCATTTTGAAACAACAGTAAACGCCGCTGTCAGCGATGGATTTGTCAGTTGGCTTATGCAGTACGGAAACAACGTTAAAGTTATTGAGCCTCATTATCTTGCCGAAATGGTATCTGAAAAGGCTAAATTAATTGTTTCTCTTTATGACGAAAAATAATAAAAATATTTTTTGAACATTTTGCAGGCGGGGGGAGCCTGCTTTTTTGCGCCATTTATTAATTATTTGTGAATATTGTAAATTAATTATGAACAAACTATTGACCTGTTTGTATATAGAGTTATATAATCTTTTCAATATAAAACTGTTGGTATTATCAGCAGATTTTAAGGAGATTTTAGTGTGAAAAATCACACTAATCCGATTATAATGCCCTCAAAATTTGCCTATGGCATAATTTTGAGATGGCTAAATTCACATAACGCCTTGTCCGGCCACAGAAAGGGTTATTGTGATTTAATATACTATTTGTGGCTGGAAAGGCTATGTGAATTATTATGCTGAAATCAATGACCGGCTTCGGCAGAGCGTCTGTTGAAAAAGACGGATATGCCGTGTCTGTGGAAATCAAATCGGTCAACCACAGGTATTTTGAATTTTCATGCCGTCTTCCGCGGCAATACGGCTTTCTTGAGGATAAGCTCAAATCTCATCTTGCATCTAAAATTTCAAGAGGAAAGGTAGACTGTTTTTTAACAGTAGAAGCACTTGATATCGAAAACGCCGAGGTTCGTGTTAATCACACTCTTGCCGGCGCATATGTTAATGCTCTTGATGAGATTTCGGAAAAATACGGTCTTTCAAAGGATTTCGGCTCCGCCTCGTTAGCCAGATTTCCCGATGTTTTGATTCTTGTTAAGGCGGAAGAGGATGAGGAGCTCCTTTGGAATATTACGAGAGATGCTGTTAACTCCGCGCTTGAAAAATTCATTGAAATGCGCGAAGCCGAGGGCGCTAAAATGAAAGCGGATATTTGTTCACGCTGTCAGTTTATTTTAAATTGTGTTTCATTTGTTGAGGAGCGTTCTCCTCTAACCGTTAAAGAATATAATGAAAAGCTCATAAGCCGCGTACATGATCTGCTCGGAGATGTTTCACTTGACGAGGGCAGAATTTTGCAGGAGGTTGCTATTTTCGCCGATAAGGTTGCCGTTGCGGAGGAAACAGTTCGACTGCGCTCACATATCGCCCAGCTTAATACCTTTCTTGAAAGCGATGAGCCTGTCGGCAGAAAAATGGATTTTCTTGTTCAGGAAATCAACCGCGAGGCAAACACGATCGGCTCAAAGGCAAACGATGTTGAAATAGCGCGCAAAGTTGTTGAAATCAAGGCGGAAATCGAAAAAATCCGCGAACAGATTCAGAATATTGAGTAGGTAAAAATTATGGATTTGGTAAATATAGGATTCGGAAATCTTGTTAACGCGGATAGAATAATTTCAATAGTAAGTCCTGAATCGGCTCCCGTAAAACGCATTGTGCAAGAGGCTAAGTCAAACGGCAGCCTTATTGATGCAACTCACGGCAGAAAAACAATGAGCGTTATAATAACCGATTCGGACAATGTTATTCTTTCTTATCTTGATTTAAAGCAGATTTCTGCGAAATTCAAAGCGGAGGCGGGTAATGAGTAAAAAAGGAATGATGGTTATTCTTTCCGCTCCGAGCGGCTGCGGTAAAGACACGGTATTCAGAGAAATATCGAAAATAAGAAACGATGTCTGTGAATCAATATCTGCCACAACACGAAATCCGCGAAACGGTGAAATAGACGGCGTTAGTTATTATTTCAAAACGGTTGACGAATTTAAAAAAATGATAGAAAACAGCAGTTTTCTTGAATATGTTTGCTACAACGGCTGTTACTACGGCACTCCCGCCGAGCCCGTGAGGAATATTATAAACAGCGGCAAAATATGCTTTCTTATAATAGAGCGCGAGGGAGCTCAGAAAGTTATGAAAAGTAATCCCGACGCTGTGTCTATTTTTTTATTGCCTCCGGATTTGGATACGCTAAAAAAGAGATTGATTAAAAGAAACACGGAAACCGAGGACGCTATTTCAAACAGGCTTGAGATAGCAAAAGAAGAAATAAAATGCTCTGATTTGTTTGATTATGTTGTTGTTAACAACGAGCTTAAAAGGGCAGTTTATGAAATAAATGAAATACTTGATAATGAGTTGAAAAAACGCAATTCATAAATTAATTTAAAGGAGAAAAATTATGTTTAACCCCGATTTAAAAAAGCTGTTAAAAAACTGCAACAGCAGATACAGTCTTGTTATAGGAACAGCTAAGCGCGCAAGAGAAATCCGCGATGACGCTGTTAAAAAAGATGTTTTGCTCGACGATAAATCCGTATCTCTTGCTATTGAGGAAATTCTCGACGGCAAATATGTTATCGACGAGCCTGATGAACTTAAGTCAAAATAATGACAAACAAACTGATTGCAACAGTTGCCGTTGAAAAAACCTTTTTCAATTATGCATCGGATTACGATTATTACGTGCCCGACAGTCTTAAAAATGCAATATCTGTGGGAACAAGGGTAAAGGTGCCGTTCGGCAGAGGAAATGTTATAAGATACGGCATAGTTGTCAGTCTTTTTGAGGCAATTAACGCCGATTTGAAAGAGATATCCGCTGTGGCGTCGGGTTCTCCGCTCCTTTCACAGGAGATGGTAAGTCTTGCATTATGGCTTAAAGAGCGCTGCTTTTGCACAACATATGATTGTCTTCGTCAAATGCTGCCGCGAGGTATTGATAAGGTCGGCGATAAAAGCAGCCGTATGGTGCGTTTGATTACGGAGCGTGAGGAGGATTTGCCGAAACTCACTCCAAAGCAGAAATCGGTTGTCGGTTTGCTTTTTGACGTTGGAACAGCGGCGGTGAGCGAGATTTGCGAGTTTTGTTCAGTCGGCGAAAGCGTTATTAAAAATCTTGTGAAATACGGTGTGTGTGAAATATTTGAAAAAGAGGTTTTTCGTTCACCGTATAAAAATGTTTGCGATTCAGCGCAAAGAGATGATATTCATCTTTCTCCGCAGCAAAAAAACGCTTATGAAACTTACAGGAAAATGCTTGAGGGCGAAGGCGGCTCAGGTCTTCTTTACGGAGTTACGGGTTCAGGGAAAACGCAGGTATATCTCAGCCTTATTGACAGAGCGTTAGATTTGGGCAAAGACGTTATAGTTATGGTGCCTGAAATTGCTTTGACACCGCAGGCTCTTTCAATTTTTCATAAAAGATACGGAAACAAGGTTGCCGTTTTTCACAGCGGTCTTTCACTCGGCGAAAGAAATGATGAATATAAGCGTGCTGATAGGGGAAATGCGAAAATTGTTGTTGGCACGCGAAGCGCGGTTTTTGCCCCTCTTCACAATCTCGGGCTTATTGTTATGGATGAGGAACAGGAGCATACCTACAAGAGCGAACGCTCGCCCCGTTATCACGCAGCGGACGTTGCAAATTTCAGATGCAGATATAACAAGGCTTTGTTTCTTATGACTTCCGCAACACCTAGCGTTGAAAGCTATTCCGAGGCATTAAAAGGGAAACATAAGCTCTGTGAGCTTACGGAAAGATACGGCTCTGCCACGCTGCCTGAAGTGATTACAGTTGATATGAAAGCCGAATCAAAGGCGGGAAAAAACAGCCCTATTTCAGAAAAGCTGAGGGAACTCATACAGGCAAATCTTGATAATCATAAGCAAACCATATTACTGATCAACAGACGAGGCTACAACACTTTTATAGCGTGCAATAATTGCGGGCACGTTATAACCTGCCCTAATTGCAGTATCAGTCTGACCTATCACAGCTACGGAAACAGGCTTATGTGCCACTACTGCGGCTATACAAAGCCGCTTGATAACAAATGCCCTGAATGCGGAGCGGAAAGCGTTAGGTACAGCGGCTGCGGCACTCAAAAAGTGGAGGATTGCATTAATTCGCTTTTTCCGTCCGCAAGGGTTCTTCGTATGGATGCGGATACAACTGCCGGAAAGCACGGACATCAGCGGCTTTTTGACGCTTTCGCAGGCGGTGATTATGATATTCTTCTCGGAACGCAGATGGTTGCAAAGGGTCTTGATTTTCCAAACGTAACGCTTGTCGGCGTTGTGAACGCGGATAATTCACTTTATGATGAAAACTATGTTTCTCAGGAAAAGGCTTTTGATTTGATAACGCAGGTTGTTGGTCGAAGCGGACGCAGAGATGATAAGGGAAAGGCTGTTATTCAAACTATAACGCCTGAAAACCCCGTTATAGAATTTGCCGCCAATCAAGATTATAAATCATTTTTCAAAACCGAAATAGCGCTGAGAAAGGCTCTTACCTATCCGCCTTTTTGCGATATTTACTCCGTATCGTTTATTTCCGAAAACGAGAGTGCCGCGTTTTTATGTTCACAAAAGTTTTTTGAAATTCTTGTTGAACTCAATAACGGTGAATTTAAGGCGGAAAAGTTGATTGTTTTGGGTCCCAGCGCCGCAAAAATAGGCAAAATAAATAATAATTACAGATACAGACTTGCGGTTAAATGCATAAATTCAAAATCTGTTCGTAAAATGTTTAACGAAATTTTGAAAAGAATTGATAAAATCAAGGATTACAAGGGGGTTTCGGTCAGCATAGATCTTAACCCATATGATTTAACATAGGAGAATAAAAATGGCATTAAGAAATATCGTTAAATTCGGAGACAGTATCCTTACAAAAAAGAGCAGAAAAGTTGAAAAATTTGATGAAAGACTGAGTATTCTTATAGATGATATGTTTGACACGCTGTATAATGAAAACGGCGTTGGACTTGCAGCCGTTCAGGTTGGCATTTTAAAAAGAGTTGTAGTAATTGATGTGGGCGAGGGACCGATTGAACTTGTTAACCCTGAAATAACGCTTGCCGAGGGTGAGCAAAGAGAGCAGGAGGGCTGCCTTTCTCTTCCGGGAAAATGGGGCACAACAGTCAGACCTATGAAAGTTCAGGTTAAAGCGCAGGACAGAAACGGTAAATGGCAGGTGTTTACAGGCGAGGGTTTAAAAGCAAGAGCGTTTTGCCACGAGATTGACCACCTTGACGGAATACTGTTCACGTCACACGTTATAGACGGAGTTGTTGAGAGCGAATGAAAATAGTTTTTATGGGCACTCCCGATTTTTCAGTGCCATGTCTTAAAGCGATTATAGAAGGCGGACACAATGTTACAGGCGTGTTCACACAACCCGATAAAAAGGTTGGCAGAAAGCAGATTATAACTCCTTCGCCGGTTAAAACAACTGCTTTGGAAAACGGCATTTCCGTTTATCAGCCGCAAACGCTAAAAAACGGTGAGGCGGCAGATATCATACGAAACCTTAATCCCGATTTGATTGTTGTTGTTGCATACGGAAAGATATTGCCGAAAGAAATACTTGATTTTCCTCGTTATGGCTGTATCAATGTTCACGCATCTCTGTTGCCTTATTATAGGGGAGCCGCTCCGATTCAACGTTCTATACTCAACGGTGAAACGGAAACCGGCGTTACAGTTATCAAAATGAACGAAGATATAGACACAGGCGATATTCTGCTTGTTAAAAAAACAGAAATCGGAATAAATGAAACTTCGGATATGCTATTTGACAGGCTTTCACATATTGGCGCAAGCGCTCTTTCCGAAACAATTTCACTTATAGAGAAAGGCGATGCAAAGCCCGTTTCTCAGCCGGCGGGAGATTTTGGATATGCCGCAATGATTGATAAATCAATGTGCGGGATCGACTGGAATAAATCTGCTTTTGAAATCCACAATCAGATTCGCGCGCTGCAAAGCAGTCCCGCCGCCGTAACAGTTATTAACGGAAAACCCGTTAAAATCCACAAATCTGTTTTAAGCGGTGAAACAGGCAGCGGCGCCGGCAAGGTGATTTCCGCAAAAAAGGTGCTGACTGTGTGCTGCGGCGACGGAAAATGCATAGATATTCTTGAAGTTCAGCCCATAGGAAAGAAAAGGATGGATATAAATTCTTTTCTTGCGGGAAATATAATTAATAAAGGTTTAATTTTGGGTGATTAAAAGATGGGAACTTATTTTGCTTATTATTTAACAGGTTTTATAATGATACCCGTGTTCATTTTTGCGCTTATATGCCAGATGAGGGTTAAAAGCAGTTTCAATAAATACAGCCGTATAAGAAACGCGCGAGGCATGACAGGCGCGGACGCCGCTTATCGTCTTTTACAGTTAAACGGTATTACGGATGTTAAAATTAAACGTATTCCCGGCAACTTAACAGATCATTATAATCCAAAAACAAAGGAAATCTGCCTTTCGGAAAATGTTTTCGATTCGGCAAGCATTGCGGCGGTGGGAATTGCCTGCCACGAAGCTGGTCATGCCTGCCAGCACGCGTCGCAGTATTTTCCGCTTAAATTGAGAAATCTTGTTATTCCGTTAACAAGATTCGGCTCGGCACTCGGTGTTCCGCTTGCTCTTTTGGGCATATTTTTTACATTTGACCCTTTGATTTATATCGGCATCGGTCTTTACGGAGCGGTTGCTGTTTTTCAGCTTATAACTTTGCCGGTTGAATTTAATGCGTCAGCGCGCGCTTTGAGAGTAATTGATCAAAACGGCTTTCTTACAGGCGAGGAATACAAGGGAGCTAAAAATGTGCTTACTGCCGCAGCGTTAACTTATGTTGCCGCTCTTGCCTCAGCGCTTGCAACGCTTTTAAGATTGCTGCTTGTTGCAAACAGAAGAAGATGAAGAGCTCAAGACAGATTGCGTTTGAAGTTTTATATAAAATTTTTTACGGCAACGCGTATTCAAATATAGCGGTGGATTCCGCTTTGGCGGGTATTGGAGAGGGAAAAGCGTTTGTTACAAGACTTGTTTACGGTGTTGTTGAACGAAGAATTACGATAGATAAAATTATTTCCGATTTCTGTGTTTCTCCCAAGCCTAAAGTTCTTGTGATTCTGCGAATGGGCGTGTATCAGCTCCTGTTTACGGATAAAGTGCCCACGAGCGCGGCAATTAATGAAAGCGTTGAGCTTGCAAAATCGAACGGTCTTGGATATTATACAGGTCTTATCAATGCCGTTTTGCGAAAAATCAACAACGCTGAAATTGATATCAACGCTTTTGATGATAAAAGTTTGAAATATTCTGTGCCCGTTAATCTTATCAATATGTGGAATAAGGCTTACGGTGTTGAAACAGTTGATGCTTTTCTGCCTTACCTTAATGGCGGCGCTCCGATTTTTGCGGTTCCGAATCCTCTTTTTGTTACAACGGACGAGCTTTTATCCGAATTGCAAAGCAGCGGTATTAATGGTGTTATTAACCGCGGCACTGTTATGATTACGTCTTCGCTTGATTTGAATAATTGCGCCTCTTTTCATAACGGTCATTTTCATATTCAGGATTTGTCCTGCTATCTGGCTGTCGGCGCACTTGATTTGAGAGAAAATGATACTGTTATTGACGTTTGTTCCGCACCGGGCGGAAAATCATTTACCGCGGCGGGTTTCATGAAAAATCACGGGAAAATTTATGCGCTTGATATTCACGGGCATAGAGTAAATCTGATTAAAAGCGGTGCCCAACGGCTTAAATTCACTTCTGTTATTCCCATGATAAACGACGCTTTAATTTATAATGAAAATTTGCCGCCTGCGGATAAGGTGATTTGCGATGTTCCTTGCAGCGGATTCGGCATTATTCGCAGAAAGCCCGAAATCAGATATAAAAATCTTGATGAAATTAAAGGACTTCCTAAGATACAACTTGAAATTTTGAACACAGCCTCCGAATATGTTAAACCCGGCGGTAAAATCTTATACTCAACGTGCACGCTGAATATAAGAGAAAATGAGGCGGTAATTGAGCGGTTTCTTTCCCGAAAAAGCGATTTTTCCGTTACGGAAACAAAAACATTTTTTCCGTCTGATTCTGGCGGCGACGGTTTCTTCTATTCGATTCTCGAAAGGGTTTAAATGAAAAAGGATATTAAATCATTTACTTATGATGAACTCAATAATGAGATGATATCTCTCGGTCTTCCGCGTTTCAGGTCAAATCAGATTTTTGACTGGCTTCATAAGCGCGGCGCCGTTTCCTTTGAAGAAATGAGCAATTTGTCAAAATCTCTGCGCGAGGAGCTCAACGATTTATATTATATTTCATCCTGCGAAATTGAAGAAAAATATGTTTCCGAAATTGACGGCACGGTTAAGTATCTTTTTAAGCTGACCGACGGCGAATACATAGAATCCGTTGTTATGAAATATAAATACGGTCATACCGTGTGCGTTTCAACTCAGGTAGGGTGCCGTATGGGGTGCTCATTTTGTGCGTCTACTCTCGGCGGATTTAAAAGAAATCTTTCGGCAGGTGAAATCGAAGGGCAGATACATTCGGCTCAGAAAGATCTTGGATTTCGCATTTCAAATGTTGTTCTTATGGGAATCGGCGAACCTCTTGATAATTTTGAAAATGTTTTAAAATTTTTTGAAAACGTGAATAATAAAAAAGGACTTAATATTTCGTTGAGGAGCATAACAGTTTCAACATGCGGAATTGTTCCGAGAATATACGATTTAACTGAAAAAAAGATTCCTGTTACGTTAACGATTTCACTTCACGCGCCTAATGATGAAATCAGAAATCATATGATGCCGATAAATGCCAAGTGGAATGTTGATGAGATAATCAGAGCGTGCCGTGAATATGTTAAGCAAACAGGAAAAAGAATTTCTTTTGAATACACACTTATCAAAGACGTTAACGACACACCTGCCTGCGCTTCAGAGCTTGCGCATAAGCTAAAAGGAATGCTCTGTCATGTAAATCTTATACCTGTTAATGACGTTAAGGAACGGAAGAATTCGGTTTCTTCAAACGAAAATATATATAAATTTTCAGAAATATTGAAAAAGGCAGGAATTAATGCTACAATAAGAAGAACACTCGGAAGTGACATAAACGCGTCTTGCGGTCAGCTCCGAAGAAAAAGGATTGAGGTGAAGTGATTGAGAATTGTTGCAAAAACAGATAAAGGCCGTGTCAGAGAATCAAATCAAGACGCTTACGCTGTCGGTGAATTTCCTGATGAGGTTGCTTGGGCAGTTGTGTGCGACGGAATGGGCGGCGCTGCCGGAGGAAATATCGCGTCCGCACTTGCTGTTAAAGTGATAAGCGATAAAATCAACGCTTCATACAGGGAAAACATGAGGGATTCCTCTATAAAAAACATTCTTGATTCCGCTTTAACCGCCGCTAATATAGAGGTTTATGACATGGCGGACGCCAAGCCGGAGCTTAAAGGAATGGGAACTACCGTTGTTTGTGCAATCGTCAGAAACGGCTGCGCGTTTATTGCCCATGCGGGCGACAGCAGAGCTTATATTTACAATAACGGCAGTCTTCGTCAAGTCACCACGGATCACAGCGTTGTTCAGAATCTTATAGACAGCGGCAGTATAACAAAGGAAGAGGCGGAACGCCATCCCAACAAAAATCTGATTACGCGCGCAATCGGTGTGGATAAGGGAATTGAAATTGATTTTGACGAGGTTGAACTCGATGATGATGAAATTCTTATACTTTGTACCGACGGACTTACTAACTACGTTTCAGATGACGAAATGATAAGCGAGGTAAGCGACGGAAGATATTATGCTTTTGCGGACAGATTGATTAAAAAAGCAAATAATAACGGCGGCGGCGACAATGTTACAGTTGTTGCAATCGCAAAATAATCGGAGTAAATCATATGGAAAACTACGTTGGAAAAAGATTAGACGGACGTTATGAAATTCAAGAGATTATAGGCGTTGGCGGAATGTCTGTTGTCTATAAGGCTTATGATAATATAGACGACAGAATCGTTGCCGTGAAAATTCTTAAAGACGAATTTGCAGGTGATGAGGATTTTGTTAGACGTTTCAAAAATGAATCTAAGGCAATAGCTGTTTTGTCACACCCGAATATTGTTAAGGTTTATGACGTTAGTTTCGGTGAAAAGCTGCAATACATAGTAATGGAATATGTAGACGGCATCACACTTAAAGAATATATACAAAAACAGGGTGTTATAACGTGGAATGACGCCGTATTCTTTACTTCTCAGATTTTAAAGGCTCTTCAGCACGCGCACGATAAGGGAATCGTTCACCGTGATATTAAACCTCAGAATATCATCTTGCTTCCAACGGGAAATATTAAGGTTACAGACTTCGGAATCGCGAGATTTTCGAGAACAGAAACAAGAACGCTAACGGAAAACGCCATTGGTTCCGTTCATTACATTTCTCCCGAACAGGCAAAAGGTGAATTCACGGATGAAAGAGCAGATATTTATTCGCTCGGCGTTGTTTTTTATGAAATGCTTACGGGGAAAGTGCCTTTTGAGGCAGACAGCGCCGTTTCCGTCGCCTTAAAGCAGGTAAATGAAGAAGCCGAAAGAATAACGGAAATCAATCCTGATATCCCACTCGGAATTGAACAGATATGCGTTCACGCTATGCAGAAAAATCCTCTTGAAAGATATCAAACGGCAACCGAAATGCTGCTTGACCTTGAGGAGGTTATAAGAAATCCCAAAGCAACGTTTGACTACTCATATTACGTTGATAAGCAGCCCACCAAATACGTTTTTAAGGAAGAGGACGGCGCAAAAAAAGACGAATATTCCGATAATTACGAGGAAGTATATGAAGACGAGCCAAGCGGCAAACGAAAAATTGTTACGGCAACGGTTATAGGTTTGGTTTTACTTATTGCCGCTGTTATAGGGCTTGTTGTTTGGCTGACGCAGGGTGTTAACAAGGATACGGTTACCGTTCAAAATTATATCGGACAGTCATATGACGCTCTGATTTCTAATGTAGGCGATGAATTTAATTTTGTGGCGGTATATGAGCAGTCACCCGACAGCGAGCCGGGCACGATCATCAATCAACAGCCTGAGGAGGGCGCAAAGGTAATCGCAGGTTCAACTATTACGCTTACGGTTGCGTCGTCAGAGGAGGATATTCAAGTTCCGAACTGTTATGAAGAATCGGTTGAAGTTGCAAAATCCCAGCTTGCGAGCAGCGGTCTGACAAATGTTAAAATATCCGAGGTTTCAAGTGAAACGGTAGACGAAGGATATGTTATATATTCAGAGCCTAAGGCGTTTTCGGTTGTTTCAAAGGAAAGAGAAATAACGCTTTATGTTTCAACAGGACCGTCAACAACCGTTATCGAAAAAATAAAAGTTCCCGACGTTAGAGGGCTTACACAAAGCGACGCTAAGGAATTTTTGAAAAAAGCAGGCTTTACAAACGTTAATGTTTCAACAAAGGACAGCATGGTTCAAAAAGGCGTTGTTCTTTCGCAAACTCCCTCTTACGGTGAGAGCGTTAAGCCGGATTCTTCAATTAAAATAGTTGTTTCCACAGGGTATACCACAACAACCGCCCCCGAAACATATACTATCACGCTAAATGTAATTCTGCCGAGTTGTATAGACGAGGTCACCACACAGAGTGCAAAAGATACGCTTATCATATATGTTAACGGAGAACAGTATTCAAAGCAACGAGTTACTCTTGACGGCAGCACGGTTGCTATTGCAATTGAGGGCGAAAGCGGCAGCGATAAAGCTGTTGAAGTAACTTTTGAAAATTTGGCGGCAAGTGAAAAATATGATTTCAAGCTCAATCAAAACAAAAACAGAAATGTTGATTTCAGCACATATTCAGACAATGTGTCTAACATCGCGGGTTAAGATATGCATCAGGGAAAGATAATTAAGGGTATTGGCGGTTTCTACTATGTGGAAACCGCCGAAGCGGTTTATGAATGCAGAGCTCGGGGCTCGTTCAGAAAAATGAAAATAACGCCCCTTGTCGGCGATAATGTTGAAATTTCAATTAATACAAACGCCGAAAACAGAATTGAAAAGATTTTGCCGCGAAAAAATTATCTTGTTCGTCCTCCTCTTGCCAATCTTGATCAGCTTTTTATTGTTTCGTCAACAGTTGAGCCCGAGATAAATACCTTTATAATAGACAAATTGATTTCTGTTGCGGAGTATAAAAAAATCGAACCCATTGTTGTGTTTACAAAAGCCGATTTGAGCTCCGCATACAAAAAATTTGCTGAAATTTACACCAAGGCGGGCTTTAAAACGATTGTTTGCAATAATGTTGATAAGCTTGGAGCGGACGAGGTTAAAAGTCTTTTAAAGGGCAAAATATCCGCTTTTACGGGAAATACGGGAGTGGGTAAATCATCGCTGTTGAATGTAATTGATGAAAATCTCCGCCTTGCAACCGGTGAAACAAGCAAAAAGCTCGGTCGCGGCAGGCACACCACCCGCCACTGTGAACTGTTTAAAGTTAACTCGGGTTATATAGCCGACACTCCCGGTTTTTCATCACTTGATTTTGAAAAATGCGAAAGAATTATGAAAGACGAGCTTTTCGGTTGTTTCCGTGAGTTTGAACCGTATTTCGGTCGCTGCAAATTTTCTACCTGTTCGCATATAAACGAAAAGGGCTGCGCCGTTTGTGAGGCGGTTCGTCAGGGCTTGATTCAAAAAAGCAGGCACGAAAGCTATGTTCAAATGTATAATGATGTTAAGGATATTAAGGAATGGGAAATGAAAAAACAAAATGCAAAATAGTTTCAGGCGCTCCCAATGTCAGCATTGATTATCTGAAATCAAAATTAATAGGAGATTTTTTTCTTATTGCCGCCGATTCGGGATATAAGAATTGTTTGAAGGTCGGGGTGATTCCCGATTTGATTGCGGGAGATTTTGATTCCTCCGAATATCCCGATATTAACACGGAGATCATTAAGCTGCCTGTGGAAAAAGATGATACAGACACATTTTATTGTGTTAAAGAGGCTGTTCGCAGAGGTTTTTCGGAAATCGAATTGCTGTGTGCTTTCGGTTCCAGAGCGGATCATAATTATTCAAATATGCTTTGCATTGAATATTGCAGGCAAAACAACGTTAAGTGTTGTATCTCAGATGCCAAAAACAGAATAACGCTTGTTGATGATTATATTTGTTTGGATAACAGCGAATATCAATTTTTTTCCGTATTTGCTTTTTCGGAAAAAGCTGAAGGCGTTTCCGTAAAAGGTTCTTACTATGAACTTGATAATGCCGTAATGTATCATTATCAGCAGTTTGGGCAGAGTAACTGTTTTTGCGGTATGCCTGCAAAAATTTCTGTTAAAAACGGAACACTTTTAGTGATTCAGAGTAACGATTAGAAATCTTTTTCATATCATATAGTAAACGCAGCAAAAGAGGTGCTTATTATTATGAAAAAGATGTGCCGCAGAGATTTTTTATGGATTGCTTTCGGCGTTGGCTGTGTTGCGGCAATTTGTCTGCCGACTTCTTGGCTTATAAGAATTCTTGCAGTCGCGGTTATCATTCTCGGCATCATCTGCTGCAAAAAATAATTTGGAGGGGATTACTGTGAAAGTTATAGTTTTAAAACCGTCTAAGTTTATGGCACCGATAATGAGAATGATATTTAAAATCAAAAAAGTTAATTACTGACATAATTCAGAACGCTCCGTAAAAATCATTTCGGTTTTTACGGAGCGTTTTGTTATATTCTTAAATGTAACCGCATATGCTTTAGCAGTAAGGCAGCAGAGCGGGCAGATACCGTTGTGCGTCCAATTTGCCGCCGTCTAAATATTAAAGGAGTACTGCTATGGAAAATAACATAAGGGAAATCAAAGAAAAATGCAAATTATTTTCTAAGTGTGTTGATGTTGACCTTGATTTTCAGGAAAATCTTATGTCATATAATGACGATTTACTGAAAATCATAAGATGCTGCGTTAATAATTATATTGTTAACACGGATTATGCCAACGGAACATTAACGGTTTACGGAAAATCAAAAATTTATCTTACATATGTTAGTGACGCCACCTCTTGCATTACTACCGCTGATTTTGAAGAGGATTTTCAGAAAGCTGTTACGATTGAGGGCGGCTTTGACGAAGTATCGGCTGACGTAAGCGTGATTAACAGATACAGTAATTTCAGGGTTATCAATCAGAGAAGGATTGATATACACAACGCTTTTGCGCTTGATATAACGGTATGTGCTCCGTCTCCCGTAAATATGATTGACTCGGCAGAAGGGGTGCTTATCAAACGGGATACTGTAAATTATCTCTCGCTTATCGGAACCTCATACTCTAAGGCGGAATTTGAGGATGAGGCAACGATTCCGTCAGACAGCGACGTGATAAGAAAAATTATAAATACTTTTGCTACGGTAAGATGTGAAGACGTTAAAATTATAAAAGATAAAATGCTTGTAAGAGCCGCAGCGGATTTTTCTTTGTTGTATACAACCGATACCGAAAAAGAAGTTATCAAAAAATGCGAGAAGACCGTGTCCATAAGCAAAATTGTTGATATCGGCGGAATTGACGAGGGCGACGATGCAATTGTTAAAATGACAATCGGAAACGTTTATGCTAAGCCAAAGGCGGATAAAAACAATCAGCTTAGAGGTATTGAGCTTATAGGCGATATAAATGTAAACAGCACCGTGTTCAGAAAAGTAACCACTCAAATATCAACAGATTCATATGCAACCGATAACGAAATATCAAACTCATTCGGAAAAATCAATCTGAATACAAACGGTGTTGTGACAAGCGATATCATAAACGACAAAGCCGTGTTTGAATTTGACAATATAAACATAGTTGAAATAACAGATCTCTCGCTTAATATAAGTGACGGAAACAGTCTTGAGCTTTCCGCGTTTGTAAGAAATGAAAATTCCGAACTGATATTTATCACTCAGAAAAAAGAAATCTCCGTTAAGAGCTTTAACATGGCTGCTCTTTACGTTAAATCTTTCGACTATGTGCTCAAATCCGCAAATGAAATATCCGTGAGATTTCTAATTGAATACACGGCAGCAGAATATGAAGAAAAATCGTTCAGCGTGTTATCTGATGTTCAGATAAGCGACACGGCGGTTTCGGAATCACCGGCGCTTGTGGTTTATTTTGCAAGGGAAAACGAGCTTGTTTGGGATATTGCTAAAAAATTCAGAACATCGGCGGATTTAATAAAAACGGAAAATGAATTAAAAGACGACGTGATTGATTCAAGACGTATTCTTTTAATTCCCGGAATGTAAGGAGGGAAAAATTTGAGTATATATAACGATATATCAACAAGAACACAGGGCGATATCTATATCGGCGTTGTGGGTCCTGTAAGAACAGGTAAATCAACATTTATAAAAAGATTTATGGACACTCTTGTTATTCCGCGCATAGACGGCGAATTTCAGAAAGAGCGGGCAAGAGATGAACTTCCTCAAAGCGCCGCCGGCAGAACAATTATGACAACGGAGCCGAAATTCATTCCCGAAGAGGCAATAGAACTTTCTATGCAGGATAATCTTCATTTCAGAGTGCGTCTGATAGACTGTGTTGGATATATAGTGCCGAGCTCTGTGGGATATATAGAAGAGGATCAGCCGAGAATGGTGAGAACTCCTTGGTTTGAGGAGGAAATACCGTTTAATATGGCTGCTGAAATCGGCACGCAAAAAGTTATTAAGGAACATTCAACGATAGGTCTTGTTGTAACAACCGACGGCTCAATCAGCGCTATTCCGCGTGATGAATATGAAGAAGCTGAGGAAAGGGTAATCAGCGAATTAAAAGAAATCAACAAGCCGTTTATAGTTATCATGAACTGTGTTGAGCCGGAATCAGCAGAGGCTTTATCTCTCTGTAGTGAGCTTTCGGATAAGTATGATGTGCCTGTTATTCCGGTTAACTGCCTTGAACTTGAAGAAAATGAAATCAATCAGATACTTGAAAAGGTTCTGTATGAATTTCCCGTATCAAGTATTGCGCTGAATTTTCCGTCTTGGATTAAAGGGCTTGAAAGAGATAACGAGCTTAAAGCCGGTTTGTTCGGGGCGGTAAGGGAAAGCTGTACCCAAGTAAGCAATATCAGAAGTGTTAAGCAGTTTGCGGAGCGCCTTTCAGAATGTGAAAATATAGAAAGCCTTAATATTTCCGATCTTGATTTATCAAACGGAAGTGTAAGCATAAAAATTTCCATAGATAACAGTTATTTCTATTCAATCCTGTCTAAGCAATGCGATATTTCAATAACCAACGAGCGGGATTTGATGCGTGAAATAATCAAGCTGACAGCCATAAAACGCGATTATATGCGCTTTTCAGCGGCATTGTCCGATGTTGAAAGAACGGGCTACGGTATAGTTATGCCGGATATAAACGAGCTTACGCTTGAAGAACCCGAAATAATGAAACAGGGCGGGCGCTACGGTGTTAGATTAAAAGCACAAGCCCCTTCGATACATATGATTAAGTGCAACACTTATACTGAGGTTGCGCCGATTGTAGGCAGCGAAAGCCAGTCGCAGGAACTTGTTATGTATCTTCTGAGAGAGTTTGAGGAGAATCCGGCTGATTTGTGGAAAACAGATATATTCGGAAAGTCGCTCCATGAATTGGTTAACGAGGGGCTTCACGGAAAACTGGAGCGTATGCCGGATGACGCAAGAAACAAATTCAGAGAAACAATTGAAAGAGTAATTAACGAAGGCTGCAGCGGTCTTATCTGTATCATTTTGTAAAAATTTTAAAGAGGAGCAATCAAGCTCCTCTTTATCATATGCATATTGTTAAATCGGTGACTGTTTTGATAAGTAAATTAAACAAAATAAAACAGCTTGAATTGTGAACATTGCTGGCAAACCGAGCATAAACAGTTTTTTGCGTGTTTTATGGTGAATGACTTTCATAGTGATATATTCGGGCAATGCGCCGCCTGCAAGACCAAGGGTGAGCAAAAAGCTCTCCGGCACACGTTTGCGCGAATGTATGGAATCTATTTTGTCCGCAACCGTCATTATAACGGTGAATATGCTCACGGCGGCAAAATACAATAGAAGAAGTTTATTTGTTGTCATTGAATTTCTTAAGCGTTTTAAAGTCAAAATTACCGATTGCAAGCTTTTCGCCCTTTGCGAAGGTTTTACCTTTCGATTCGTCAACTGTGAAGATTGACGCGCATTCAGGACAGACGAGAAAATAAACGTCTTTGCTGTTCACAAAGGGAAAAGATGGACTAAGCCTGTTTTCGATATTTGAAAACACGCCAAAGCTGACCTTTTTTCCGCATTTCGGGCAGTAAAGAGGAAGTGTTTCGCCCGTGGATTTAATTTTTAAGCCTGTTCCGAGTCTGTATTCCATACTATCACCTAAATATATTTTACAAATTTAAGGAAGAGTGTCAAGATGAAAAAAGTTTTTATATGTCTGTTATCCGCGCTTTTGCTTTTGGGAGGCTGCGAAGCACCGAGGCAAGAGGAACCCACGGAGCCTGTTAACGCGATATACGTTAAAGCGGTTTGGCTCTCATATTATGAGCTTGAAAGTCTTATTTCGGGATGTGAAACCGATAAAGATTTTGAAAAGGCTGTTAAATCTGCATTCAAAGAAGTTAAATCAGTTGGGCTGAACACAGTAACCGTTCAGGTAAGACCGTGTGCAGACGCATTTTACAAGTCGGAATATTTTCCTGTTTCAAAATATTGCTTCGGAGTGCAGGGGAGCGAGCTTAAATACGATCCCTTGCAAATTATGATTAATGCCGCGCAGCAGCTCGGCTTGAGAATTGAAGCATGGATAAACCCTTACAGGGTGAGCCAAAGCTCTGATATAAACGAGCTTTCGGAGGGTAATATCGCAAAGAAATGGTTGAATGATGAAAATAAAAAATCAAATGTTTATATAAACGATAAGATATATTTCAATCCCGCTTCGGACGAGGTTAGGAAACTGATTGTTAACGGAGTTAAAGAAATAGTAAGTAATTACGCCGTTGACGCTATACATTTTGACGATTATTTTTATCCCACAACTGACAAGGATATTGATGAAAAGGAATACGGCGAATATAAAGATTCGGGCGGCGAACTTGATTTGGACAGTTGGCGGCGTGAAAATGTTTCGGAAATGGTGAAATCGGTATACAGCGCTGTTAAGGAGATAAACCCGTCTGTTGAGTTTGGAATCAGCCCCCAGTCAAAAGTATCCGCAAATTACGGCACGCTTTATGCAGACGTTGAGCGTTGGGTTACGGAAGACGGATTTGTTGATTACATATGCCCGCAGATATATTTCGGATTTTATAACGAGGTGCAGCCATTTACAAGAACGGCAAAGGATTGGCAGGATATGGTTAAAAGCTGCAAATTATATGTTGGACTTGCGCTTTATAAATCAGGTCAGGAGGACGAGTTTGCCTCAAACGATCAAAGCTATGCCATAAACGAGTTTAAGGATAATAACGATATAATTTCAAGGCAGATTTCATATCTTAATGAGTTAAACGGCGTGGGCGGTTTTTATATTTTTTCATATAGTTATTTAACAGACGCCGATAATGAATCAGCCGCAGAGGAGGTCAGATACATTAAAAAAGTAATTCAGCAGAACAATATTCGGTAAATGAGCCCGTGATACGCGCGTTTTTCTCACAGCCGACTATATTTTCAGATGATTGAGCTCTAACAGGGATATAATTTTTAGTATATCCCTGGTATACTCCGGGTTCAATTTCATTTTCAAACAGCACGCAGACGGTTTTTCCAATAAGAGAATTAAAATAGTTTTTTCTTATTTTATCGGTTTCTCTTATCATGATTTCCGCTCTGCGTTCTTTTTCTGCTTTCAAAACAGTGTCTCCTGTTTCAGACGCGCGCGTTCCGCTGCGTTCCGAATAGGGAAAAACGTGAACCTTTTCAAAAGCGGCGGATTTAACAAAATCAAGACTTGCCTTGAAATCCTCTTCACTTTCGCCGCAAAATCCAACCATAACATCTGTGGTGAGCGATGCGTCCTCAAAGGTGTTTCTGATTTTTAAGCAAAGATTCATATATTCTTCAGCGGTGTAGTGCCTGTTCATATTTTTAAGCGTTTTATCACACCCGCTTTGAAGAGAAATATGAAATTGAGGGCAGAATTTTTCAATGCCTTTTAATCCGTTCAGTATATCGTCTGTAATGTGGTCGGGTTCAAGGCTGCCGAGACGCACACGCATTATTTTATTGTTTTCTGAGCATATCCTAACGGCGTCGAGTATATTATAATCCTCATTTTTGCCGTATGCCGATAGGTTTATGCCGACAAGCACAATTTCTTTTATTCCGTTATCCGCAAGCGACTGAACTTCTTTTTTTAAATCATCAAGCGGCTTGGAACGGACTCTGCCGCGTGAATAAGGTATTATGCAGTATGAACAAAAGCGGTCGCAGCCGTCCTCAATTTTTACAAACGCGCGAACCCTTTCACTGAATTTGTTGATTGAGCAATATTTAAATTTTTCTCCTTTTTCATGCTCCGATATATCAAAAATTCTCTTTTTCTCGGCATGATAGCGATTTATAAGATTTAAAATATCTCCGTTGTTTTTATTTCCCAAAACTATATCAGCCTCAATAAGCTTTTCCGCGTCTTTCGGAAATGCCTGCGGCATACAGCCCGTTAAAATAATAACAGATGCAGGGTGTTTTCTTTTGAATCTGCGCACGATCTGCCTTGTTTTTTGGTCGGCTGTTGAAGTTACCGTGCAGGAATTAACGATATAATAATCCGCGTCATCATTAAAATCAACTATTTCAAAGCCTGCCTTTGCAAGCAGCTCCGCCATATATTCTGTTTCCGCCTGATTTACTTTGCATCCAAGTGTGTAAAACGCAGCCCTCATACCGTTAATGCCTTTCGGAAATATCGAATAATATATTGATTATATCAAAACTTCGTAATTATTACAATACGAAACGAATATGATTTAATGGTGATTTTTATGAAGAGAATATTAATTTTTATACTTACGTTTTGCCTTTGCTTTGTCTGCTCCGCAAGATGCTTTGCGGCATATGCCGAGGAAGAAAAAAAGCCGGTTGAGGAAACTGCCGACTCATCAATTCTTATGTGTATGGATACAGGAGATATAATTTATGAAAATAATGCCTACGAGCACTGTTCTCCCGCGTCCGTAACAAAAGTTATGAGCATACTTCTTGTTTTGGAGGCAATCGACAGCGGCAAAATATCTCTGACAGATTCAGTGCCTGCATCGGAAAACGCCGTTTCAAAAGGCGGCTCCCAGATATGGCTTGAAGTTGGGGAAACCATGACTGTTGATGAACTGCTTAAAGCCGTTGTTGTTGCGTCGGCAAACGATGCCTGCACGGCGCTCGGAGAATATATTGCCGGATCAGATACAGGCTTTGTTAAAATGATGAACGACAGGGCAAAAGAGCTGGGTCTTGAAAACAGTAATTTTGAAAATTCAACGGGTCTTGACGACACTGTTACAAATCATTATTCCTGCGCATATGATATTGCTGTTATTGCAACCGAGGTCATGAAACATGACATTGTGAAGAATTATACTTCCATATGGCTTGATTATCTGCGTGACGGAAAAACAGAGCTGAACAACACAAATAAGCTTGTTAATACCTATAACGGCATAACAGGTCTTAAAACAGGCACAACTTCAAATGCGGGATTTTGTCTTTGCGCCACCGCGGAGCGTGACGGAATGAATCTTGTTGCCGTTGTTCTCGGCTGTGACACGAGCGACGAACGATTCAGCAGCGCGGTTAATCTTCTTGATTTCGGTTTCGCAAATTATGAGCTTGTTACACCCGAATTCGATTTTTCAAAGATTACCGAAATCAAGATCAAAAACGGCAGAGAAAAGTCAATAACGCCGTCGGTTTCAAATGATGAAAAGATTTTGGTTGCCAAAGGCAGCGGAGAAATCACATACAAATACGATATTCTCACCGAGATCAATGCGCCGCTGAATAAGGGTGATAAATTGGGAACAATAACTTTGTACTCCGGCGAAAATGCAATTAAAACAATCATTCTGCGCTCTGATAAAAATGTTGAATCGGTAACGTTTTCGTATATTTTTAAAAAAATGTTGTGCAGTATTTAACAAAAAAGGTTGATAAGATTAAGAATTTGTTGTAAAATATAGCAGTTGATTTTTACACAGGAGAAATAATTATGGAAAAATTAAAACTTATCAATAAATACGCCGAAAGATTCGTTTCCGATGCCGACATAGCCGCAATGGCTCCGAGAGCGGTTGAGGCAATGAATACCGTTTATTCAAAAACGGGAGCGGGAAATGACTTTCTCGGCTGGGTAAATCTTCCCACAGATTACGACAAGGATGAATTTATTCGTATTAAGAAAGCCGCTGACTATATTAAGAAAAACTGCGATATTTTAATTGTTATCGGTATCGGCGGCTCTTATCTCGGCGCGAGAGCCGTTATTGAAGCGCTCAAATCGCCGAATTACAATGCTCTTGCAAAAGATACTCCGCAAATTTATTTTATCGGAAACACAATCAGTCCCTCTATGGTTACAGAACTTGTTTCAATCTGTGAGAATAAGGATATCTGTATAAACGTTATTTCAAAGAGCG